>CALEFF010000001.1 GCA_937876865.1 uncultured Bacteroidales bacterium
AGCGGTAACCGTATTGTGGATTTGTACGCGCGTATTAAAATAGATTGTTGGAATCATCAACCCGACTTTCTCAGCATCTTAATCGGTGTAAACGACGTATGGCATGAGCTTGGCGACAGTCCGAATGGAGTCGATGCAGACAAGTTTTATAAGATATACTCAATGCTTATTGAGGAGGTTAAGGAGGCACTTCCTAATATCAAAATTATAATTTTAGAGCCATTTGTTTTAGAGGCTTGCTCAACTACCGAGCATTGGGAGTTTTTCAAGACCGAAACTAAAAAGCGTGCCGAGATGGCAAGAAAAATTGCCGAAAAACTCAAGGAACATATTCCCAGACAAATGTTTGAAATTCCCATTCAGGCAGCAATCGGTGGAAAAGTTATTGCCAGAGAAACCGTAAAAGCGGTGCGTAAAGACGTACTTGCAAAATGTTATGGCGGCGATATAACAAGAAAGAAAAAACTTCTTGAAAAACAAAAAGAAGGAAAGAAGAGAATGCGTCAAGTAGGAAATGTTGAGGTTCCTCAATCGGCATTCCTTGCAGTTTTAAAACTTGATTAAAAAATAAAAAAAAGAGATATGTCAGAATTATTAGTATTTATCTTAATTATTGTTGCCTTAGTTGTTATACTTATAGTATTTCTTTATCAAAACAACTCAACAGTTAAGACTTTTGTAGAAAATGAACAAAAGAAAACAATTCTTGAAATACAAAAAATTCAAGAAAGCGAAGTAAGAAAAGTAGTTACTCCTATACAATTACAAGCATACGAACGTTTGGTGTTGTTTTTGGAAAGAATGACGCCAAATAATTTGGTTTTGCGTTGCTATCAAGCAGGAATGACAACTCAATTGTTGAAAGATGTAATGATTCAGAACATAAGAGATGAGTTTGAACATAATCTATCGCAACAACTCTATATTTCCGAACAAGCTTGGGTTTATATAAAAAATGCAAAAGAAGATATGATAAACACAATCAACTCAATACAACCAAAAAGCAAAGATGAACAATTAACACCTACTGCTTTTGCTGGAACATTGTTTGAGTTGTTGGCAGGAAAGGAAAGTCAAATAGAGTTAGCACAAGATTATTTGAAAAAAGAAATCCAACAAAAGTTTCAATAAATGAATTTGCAGGAGCTAATCCAAGTTTTTAACCTGAAAGTCTTTACTTGCAAAGATAATTTAAATAAAGATGTTGAAGGTGCTTATGTTTCTGATTTGTTAAGCGATGTTTTAGCAGATGCAAAGCCTAATCAAATTTGGATAACCCTGCAAACTCATAAAAATATAGTTGCAATTGCACAATTAAAAGGCTTATCAACTATTGTTTTAGTTAAAGGATTGGAACCAAACGAAAATACAATTCAAAAAGCCGATGAAGAAAGAATAGTTCTCTTAGGTTCAGATGAAAATACCTTTGATTTAGTTGGGAAGTTATATGCTTTTTTTCAAGAAAGTAAAGAAAAATGAGAACTCTTTCGCTATATCTTTTTGAGATATTATCAAACTCTGTTTTTTATGGAGCAAATAATATTGAAATAGTGGTAAAAGATAGCAAAAAAGAGAATATTTACTATTTTGAGGTAACGGACGATGGTAAAGGGATAAAGCAAGAAGATATTGAGAAGGTAACAGATGCTTTCTTTACAAGTCGTTCTACACGCAAAGTCGGGTTAGGTTTAGCCCTAACAAAGCAAAAGGCTCAGCAATGCAAGGGCGACTTAGAGATAGAAAGCTTTTATGGAGAAGGAACAATGGTTAGGTTTTGGTTTGCTCACAATAATATTGACAGACCTCCATTAGGAGAAATTGAAGAGGTGATTGTTATGTGTGCAACAATGAAAGAAAATATTAACGTAAAGTATAAACACATAACAGATAAAGGAGAATATTTTTTTGATACGAAACAAATCAAAGATATATTGGAAGGAGTGGAGATAAACAATATTAAAATTATCAAAGCTCTTAAAGAAATGATAAAAAATAATTTAGAAGAAATTTTAGTAAACGAATAAAAAAATATATAAATGACATTAGAAGAAAAAATAAATGCTGACATCAAAGCTTCTATGTTAGCCAAAGATAAAAGAAAATTAGAAGCATTGCGTGCAGTGAAATCAGCACTTTTATTATTAAAAACTAACGGTACAGGTAAGGAAATAACTCAGGAAGATGAGATTGCTCTTTTGCAACGCTTGGTAAAACAAAGAAAAGAATCAGCATCGCTTTACAAAGAACAAGGAAGGGAAGATCTTTATGAAGAAGAATTTTATCAACAAGGGATAATTGAGGCATATCTTCCAGAACAATTAAGTCAAGAAGAAATAGAAGATACTTTAAAGCAAATAATAGCAGAAGTAAATGCTACTTCAATGAAAGATATGGGCAAAGTAATGGGACAAGCTCAAAAAACATTTGCAGGAAGAGCTGACAATAAACTTGTATCTACATTAGTTAAACAACTTTTATCATAAAAATGTATTATAAAATCATAAGATATTCTATTGTAATTCTGATTATGGTTTTTGTTTCTTCGTGTTCTGTGAACAAGAAAAGTATTACACAACAAGAAACAACGCAACAAAAAGAGGAAACAAAGTATGAAACCTTTACTTCAAAATATAAAGGAAATTACAACGGAATACCTTTCAAAATTCAAGTAAGAGCTGCTCACGATAGTGTGATTTGGTGTAGTATTTCAGCTCTTTCAATGGAAGCAGGTCGTATGTTAATAACAAACGACAGCGTTTTTGTAATGGATAAGATTAACAAAGAAGTTTATAAAAAAGGAAAAGATTTTCTAACCACTCATTTAAAAGAAGATTTAAGTAACTCTGCATTAGAAAATATGATTATAGACACTCTACCATTAGAAAAACAACTTTCTTTTGAAACAAAACCTGCAATAGACCTAATAATAAAAAAATCAATTGACGAAAATTCTACTCAAAACTATAACATAAAACTTTCGATAGGCAAATCAAAATATCAACTCAATCTCTTACAAGAATCAATAGAGTATAATAAAACACAGCAATACCCCTTTAATATTCCATCTTCATATAAAATTAAATAGAAAATGGCAGAAAACTACATAACACTTGAAAATATAAGCAAGAGTTTTGGAGAAAAAGAACTTTTTTCTTCCATTGGATTTGGAATAAACAAGGGACAAAAGATTGCACTTGTCGCTGAAAATGGTAGTGGTAAGACTACACTCCTTAAAATCATCGCTAACAAAGAAATTGCAGACAATGGATTAGTTTCTTTCCGAAAAGGAATCACTATTTCTTATCTTGAACAACACCCTTTGCAGAATGAAACATCTACAATAATTGATGTGTTATTTAACTCATCAACTCCATTGATGAAGACTGTAAAACGCTATCAACAAGCACTACTTAATAGCACAAAATATGCGAACCATGACTCTGAAAAAGAGTTAAGTGATGCTATTTCTGAAATGGATTGCCAAAACGCTTGGAACTACGAAAGTCAAATAAAAGAAATCTTAGGCAAATTAAATATTACCGATCTTACGAAAAACGTATCTACTCTTTCAGGAGGAGAAAGAAAAAAAGTTGCGTTATGTGCAACCCTTATTAGTAAGAGTGAAGTTTTGCTTTTAGATGAACCGACCAACCATTTAGACATAGAAATGATAGAATGGTTAGAGGAGTATCTAAACACAGCCAATCAAAGCATTTTATTTGTTTCTCATGATAGGTATTTTATAGATAAGGTTAGTACAGATATATATGAATTAGATAGAGGACAGATTTGCAAATACGAAGGCAAATTTGATTACTATTTAGAAAAAAAAGCCGAACGTCAACAACAAGAATCTGTTTCATTAGCCAAGGCCAAAAATCTATATAAGAAAGAATTAGAATGGATACGCCGAATGCCACAAGCACGAGGCACCAAATCACGAGCAAGAATTGAAGCATTCAACGAATTAAAAGAAACAATATCTGCTCCAACTCCTACACAAAGTGCAGAACTAACTGTTAAAGCACAAAGAATTGGTGGAAAAATTTTGGAAATAAACAACATAAACAAATCGTTTGGCGAAAATCAAATAATCAATGACTTTTCTCACATCTATAAAAAAGGAGATAAAATCGGTATAATAGGGAAAAATGGATGCGGAAAGACTACTTTTTTGGATATTATAACAGAAAAAATAAAACCAGATTCAGGAAAAGTAACACTTGGTCAAACAATAAAAATAGGATATTACACACAAAATCCACCGACTGAAAAATCTGATACAAAGGTTATTGATATTGTAAAAAAAATCAGTGAACATATACAATTAGCTGATGGAACTGCAATGGGGGCAAGCCAATATCTCACTCATTTTGGAATACCTCCTTATAAGCAACATACACATTATGGCAATCTTTCAGGAGGAGAAAAACGCCTGTTAAATCTTTTGTGTATTCTTATCTCAAATCCTAACTTTCTTATACTTGATGAACCTACAAACGATTTGGATATCTACACTCAAATGAAGCTTGAAACATTTCTTGAACAATATCAAGGGTGTTTAATGGTGGTTTCTCACGACAGACATTTTCTTGACAGAATTGTTTCTCAATTATTTGTTTTTAAACCAGAAGGAAAAATCAAAGAATTCCCAGGAAATTATAGCGATTATTTGATTAAAGAAAAGGAAGAAAATAAACAAAAGAAACTTTCCGAAGAAGAAATAGACAAACCCATTACTACAAAACGAAAAGACTCTCAAACAAAAATAAAACTCACTTATAAAGAACAAAAAGAGAAAGAGTCAATCGAAGAATTGCTGCCAACATTAGAAGAACGCAAACAAACTATTGAACGACAACTCTCCTCAGGAGAATTAACTAATGAAGAATTATTATCAACCACACAAGAATATCAAAGTCTCATAGAAGAAATAAATCAAAAAGAAGAAAGATGGTTAGAACTTTGCAGTAAAGAGCAAGAATAGATGAAAAGAAAAAATAAACTTGAAGAAAAGTTAGAATTTGAGCAAATACTACAAACTATAAAGACCTATTGTTTGTCTTTATCTGCTGAAAAATTAGTAGATAAGATAAAGTTTAGTCGTTCAAAAAAAGAAATAGAAAAAGAACTTGGCTTTGTAGAAGAGTTCCTCTCTATCATACTTTCAAACAAACAATATCCTGCAGAAGATTATTTTGATATGTGCGAGGAATTGATTAGAATAAAAATTCCAGGTACTTTCATATCTCAATCTTCCTTATTTGAACTTTGGCGTTCGCTTAAAACAATACATGCTTGGACTCAATTTTTTGAACACAACAAAGAGTCCTTTCCTTTACTCTCTACTTTGAGCGAGGGAGTCTTTATTGATCAAGACATTTTGCGTGAATGCAAAAAAATCCTCTCAGAAGAAGGAGAAATTTTAGACAACGCATCAGACGAACTCTTTGTTATAAGAGTTGGTATTCGCAGAAAACAAGCAGAAGTAGAAAAAAGGATTAGAAAACTCCTTACTTTCTCAAAACAACAAGGCTGGACAGCAAATGATGCTGAACTTACGATAAGAAATGGTAGGCCTGTAATTCCTATAACTTCTGCAAATAAAAGGCGGCTTCAAGGATTCATTCATGATGAGTCTGCAACAGGACAAACTTCTTATATAGAACCTGCAGAAGTTGTAGAATTAAATAATGAACTAAGAGAATTAGAATTTGCACAAGGACGAGAAATTGTTAAAATCTTAACACAATTTACCGAAAATATACGACCTATTGCTGATAGTCTTATTATTGCTTATAGATTTTTAATCCGCATAGATTTCATTCGTGCAAAAGCAAAGTACGCTTTTAAAATCAAAGCAGGAAAACCTATAATCAAAACACAAAATCGTGGATTTATTTGGTATGAAGCACGTCATCCTCTTTTAGAAGAGGCTTTGCAAATCAACAAAAAAGATATTGTCCCTCTAAAAATAGAACTTAACGAAAAAAATAGAATACTTATTATTTCAGGACCTAATGCGGGAGGAAAATCTGTTTGCTTAAAAACCGTAGGACTTTTGCAATATATGTTGCAATGTGGAATATTAGTTCCTATGAAGCAGACTTCCGAAGTTACTATTTTCAATCGTATCTTTATTGATATGGGAGATGAGCAAAGTATAGAGAATGATCTAAGTACTTATTCATCTCACCTTTTAAATATGAAGAATCTCACCGAAAAAGCAGATGAAAATTGTTTGTTTTTAATAGATGAATGTGGTACAGGTACCGATCCAAGTATAGGAGGTGCAATTGCAGAAGCAGTTTTAGAAGACTTAGAAGAAAAAGGGGCTTACGGAATAGTTACAACCCATTATTCAAACCTAAAACTCTTAGCAGAAAAACATTCAACCATAGTAAACGGAGCAATGCTTTTTGATACTAATAATATGAAACCTTTGTTCACTCTTTCAATTGGCAAACCTGGAAGTAGTTTTGCTTTTGAAATAGCTAAGACAATAGGACTTTCTCAAAATATTATTGAGTCTGCGTCTAAAAAAATAGGACAAGGTTTTGTGGATTTTGAACAAAGCCTTCAACAATTAGAAGTAGATAAATTAGAAATCAAAAATAAACAAGAAATAATCAAAGTTCAAGATGAGCTATTGAACGATTTAGTAAATCAATACAAAACTAAACTATCAGAAATCAAGCAAAAAGAAAAAGAAATAATCTATCAAGCAAAATCACAAGCAAAACAAATTCTGCAAGGTGCTAATAAACAAATAGAAAACACTATAGAAAAAATCAAAACTGCCAAAGCAGAAAAACAACTCACAATTCAAGCTCGTCAAGATCTTCAACAAGAGGTAAAAACCATAGAAAAAGACCTAAAAGAATTAGAAACAAAAATACAACAAAAAGAAACCCTACAAAATCCTCACACAAACATACCTTTTGACACTACCCCACTCTCAGTAGGCGATGTTGTATTATTAGAAGACGGTAATAACTATGCTTTAATTAAAGAAATACGTCGCAATAAAGTAGAGGTAGAATGTGGAGAATTGCTATTAACCCTACCTATCAATAAAATACAAAAAGTAAATAAACAAATATACTTAAAGCAACAAAAAAACAAAACATCCGTAAAAGCAAAAAACACACAACTCAATACTATATTTGACGATATTAACACATTAAGAGCACAATTCAGTTATCAATTAGATTTAAGAGGTTGTAGAGCCGATGAAGCTCTTAATAAACTATCAAAACACATAGATCAAGCACGACTGCTTGGCGAAAGTGAACTTTCAATCCTTCATGGGAAAGGCGATGGAATACTAAAAACAGTTTTAAGAGATTATTTAAGAGAATGTTCCGAAGTAGAAAGTTTCAAAGCCGCGGCAGTAGAATTTGGAGGAGAAGGAATAACGAAAATAAAGTTAAGATAAAAAAAACAAAAAGCAAAGAAATAGTGTCAAAAAGCAAAGAAATAATTTTTTAAAACAAAGAAAAAAAAGAATAAAACAAAGAGATGAAAAATATAATCAAAAACACAAAGAAAACGATAGCAATTACCCTATCATTATTATTTGTACTAAACCTTCAAGCCCAAGTACCAACTGGGGAAAACCTTGATTTTTCAACAGGAGGTTATCAATTTTGGCAAGCAAAGACAGGAACTTATAATGGGACTAGCTCTCAGCCAATATTTAGCTGGACAACATCTTGGGCAGATCCTACACAAGCCTCTGATGAAGGTGGAAGATTTTTTATAGTCTATAATAACGGAACAGATTCCTATTCAGCAGGACAACTACCACGCGTTCCAGAAGGATTTACTCACGCTTCTCAAATCAATAACGAAGAAGGAGGGGCTGATTGCTCACAACTTCAATACACAATGGAAGTAAACTTAGAAAATTGTTTGCTTACCTTTATGTATGCTATGGTTTTGGAAGCTCCAACTCATACAGGCTATCAAAATCCTACGTTCCAAATAGATGTAATGAGGCATTCACCAGACAATGGTATGATGTTAGAAGAATTAGTTGACCCTTGTGCATTTTTTGAAAAGACATCAACGGCACAATTGCCTTCATTAGAACCAACCGTTTGGCATACCTCAGCAACAAATTCAGGTTGGATATGGAGTAATTGGCAACAAATCAAAATCAACCTTGCAAGATACGTAGGAGATAGAATAACAATAAGAGTAAGATTAGGAGACTGCGAACCAACAGCACATGGAGGATATGGATATTTCACAGCGAAAGCAGAACCAACGTTGATTAACACACCAGGATGTGCAGGAAATGGCGACACAGTAACCGTTGCCTCAGCACCAGGAGGATTTGAATCATACAAATGGTTTGAAGTAACATCTACATTCCTTTCACAAGACGAATTAGCAGACCTTGAAGCGAACTCTCCAGCATTAAGCGAAGAGCAAAACCTTGTTGTAACTGAAGCAATGATGGGAAACGCCCAAGAAAAATTCTATGCAGTAAAATTAGTATCTCCAAGAACCCAAAACACTCGTCCAAACTGTGTAGCCTACATTACAACAAAAATCAATGACATACGTCCAATCTTTGATAACCTTACCTATACACCGCCAACAGCAAATGATCCAGCAGGAAGAGCAATCTTTTTAGTGAATGACGTGCAATCAGCAGCAGCTCCCGTTTATTATCAACAATACGACTTTGGAGACGGAACCACACCTATTGAAATAGAATATCAATTCTCAGATGGAGCATACAAATGGTTAGCAATAAACGCAGATCAAAACCCAACAACTACTTTTGAATATGATGCTGCAGGAAGCATTGAAAGAATTATTCATATTTATGCAACAGATGGAGAGTACACATACACACGAACAGCACGTGCTTCTGAGAGTTTTGAAGAAGAAGGGTCTACATTTTGTGAAAAAAGCGAGACATTACAAGTTATAATACCAAAAACGCCTTCCTTACTATTAGAAGGAGATGATGAAATATGTGTTAATAGTGAAAACACAATAACTGCATCTTCCCCTGATGATGAAAACACAAATACTTTCACATACCAATGGTGGTATAGTACGCAAGATATCTCCACAGAAACTCCTATCTTTGAAGGAACACAATACACGCAAATCTATACTGAAGAAACAACACTACAAGTAAAAGTAACAGATACAGAAACAGGATATAATCGCATAGAAACCTTCACTGTAAAAGTAGAACCTTTTCCTGAAATCACCTTAACAGGAGCAACAAAACTTTGTATGGGAGAACAAGCAAATATAACAGCAACAGATGCCACAGGAGCAACAGTTGCAATGCAATGGTCTTTTGTTCGACCAAATGAAAATACGGTTATAACCAATCCTTCTACTTCTCCAGTTCTTACTTTTACTCCAACATGCGACACAACCGTTTACTTACTTGCAGAAACTGCACAAGGATGTTTTGCTTGGAAGAGTATAGATATTTTCATAACAAATCCAGTAGCTCAAATATCACGAACAAAAATTTGTGAAGGTGAAAGCGTAACTCTAACAGGAAGTTCGGCAGAAACTTATAGTTGGGAAGCAGAACCAGCGGACGCTTCGCTTTCTCACAACAATCAATCCACCTCTCCTATCACAGCAACCCCAACTCAAAGCACTACCTACACAATGCGTGGTTATGGAGAAACAGGTTGCTTTACAGAACGTACAGTTTCAGTCATAGTATTGCCTTATCCAACTCCTGTAATCTCTTATTCTCCTGGTTATGTAGATGTAGATGACCCTACTTTGGCTCTAAAAGACGAATCTCTAAACTCTGCAAGTTCACTTTGGACTTTCTCTGATGGTTCAACTTCTAACGCACGTTCTCTAAATCATAGATTTAATGATGTAAGTGGAGAAGCAGTCTATATTCATTTGGAAACTGCTAATGAATTAGGTTGTTCAGATACTACATCTGTTACTGTTCCAATAGAGCTATTTGCTGTATGGTTACCAAACGCTTTCACTCCTAATGGAGACGGAGTAAATGACTTGTTTTACTTTGTTAGTCTTAATCAATTGGAAGACGTAACATTTGAAATCTTCAATAGATATGGAGAGAGAATCCACTCTGCAAGTGCAAAAACATTAGATTCTTCTCTACAAGATGAACTAATTGAAACTTTTGCTTGGGACGGTACTTACAAAGGAAATAAAGTCCCAACAGGAACATACATTTACCGCCTAACATACAAGCGACTTGGCAACACAAGAGTCTATGACACAACAGGTACAATAAATGTTGTACAATAAAAAAACAAAAAGCCCGAGATAATCAAACGTTTCGGGCTTTACATCTTTTACGGCTTGAAAAAACAAATAAGAAACTATTTTTTCGTACCCCGCATTGGCGAAAAATACCAAGAAGGTTTAGACGGAGTAAGAACTCTCGTCCTTGGTGCTTATCATATCTGCTATGAGAATTGTCCATTCAAAGACTTGTGTTGCGATGTCGATACAATAAAAGAAATGGACTATAAATGCCCAAAATATAAAGACGCTCCATTTTACGAAAAAGCAGAAGACCAACTTTGTTTGCACAATAGCAACATAATAGAGATAAACTCCTATTGCGAAGACGAAGCACGCTATCCTGCATATAGCGTATTTACTCACGATATGACAAAGCTACAAGATGGAATCACATCTCAACAAAAATATGACTTTTGGGAAAGCGTTGCTTTTACTAATTTCTTTCAATGTTATTGCCCATCCGATTTGTTTCCCGAAGAAATAAACATTGAAAAGACCAATAAAAACGCAACAAAAGCCTTTTTAGAAATCTTAGAAGAATTAAAACCTCAATTAATCTATGTTTGGACAAAGCACATAGGAGAAGTAATAGACAAAAATCTACAAAAATTTCCAGGACTAAAAAAAGAGAATTTTCCTAACAATAACCCTTCATTAAGAATTTATCTTTACTCCTACAATTACTCCATAAATAACGTAGAACTTAAAGATATAGATAATTATCTTCAAATAAAATTTCCACAAAAGCAAATAATCCCCTCTGCATACGGAAGGAAAAAGAAAGTAGCATCGCTTAGTCAAGTACTTTTCAACGCAGTAAAAAGAGGTTATCTGCAATTTGACAATGGAGAATTAGTGATTAGCTCTAACATCTTAGGAAAAGAAATAGGTTATATAATACATCAATTAAAACAACTATACGATTTCAACGATTGGAAACAATTAGATGAAATTATTTCAAAATACAAACAAGACGGCACAAAGGTTAAGACCTTGCGAACAATGCATAAATACAACAATACAGAAGAAAACCAAGGTAAAATAGCACAATTAGACAAAGATATTTTTGCAACAAATTAGCAACAAACACTTTTCTTTTATTTTTTCTTTAAAAAATAGTTGTACTTTTGACAAAAAAATAATCAAGAGTATGAATAGCAATGTGAAATTCAAGCCTTGGGTAGGAGAAAACTACGAAAAAGGAATTCTTCAAGGCAAAAAGCTAATGATATTAGGAGAAAGCCACTATTGTGCTAACCCTGAAACAGAAGCGACAGAGGATATAACAATCAAAGTTATAGAAGATTTGCTAAATCCTTTAAGTGAACACGAAGGATATAAGAATACCTACACAAAATTTGCAAAATCAGTTGTAGGAGAAAAGCAATTCAATGAAGAAACAAAGAAAGACTTTTGGCAACACGTGATTTTCTACAACTATGTGCAAACTGCAATCAGCGGAGCAAGAGTTGCACCAACTACCGAGCAATTTAAAAACTCTGAAAAAGCATTTTTTGAAATCCTTTCACAATATCAACCCGACCTTATCATCGTTTGGGGCAAGCGATTATACAATCACCTTCCTCAACAAGGCAAACAACTTGCCGACTTACAAATTTCGCAAGGTAAATACTTAGGAGAAAGTAGCGAAGTTTGGAGTTATACAATTGGAAACAAGACAATAGCCCTTCTTCCTAT
The DNA here is from genome assembly GCA_937876865.1 of uncultured Bacteroidales bacterium. Taxonomy (GTDB): domain Bacteria; phylum Bacteroidota; class Bacteroidia; order Bacteroidales; family P3; genus Onthomorpha. The sequence continues at coordinate 11,980 of CALEFF010000001.1, forward strand.
CACTCACCCTTCTGCATCAATGTATGAGCTACAATATCACAAAGACTTAATTCATCAATTCATAGAAAAATATTAAAGATATGCCAATATTTCCAACAGAAACAAAAAAATATCGTTGCAGAGACTGTGGAGAAATTTATTTTCTCAGAGTTCCCTCTTGGGAAAACGATAAAAAATGCCCAAAATGTGGTAGTAAAAAAGCAATAAGGGTGCCATTAACGCCAAAAGAATGGTGGTTTATTATTAAACATCCTATGCTTTAAAGATTTTAAAAAGTTGTTTTAAACAAAAAATAAAGAACTTTTTCCCTCACTTAACACCAAATGCTTGCGATATTTTCGGCAAACAAAATCTTAATCCGAAATTTTCGATTTATTTACCCTTAATTAAAAATCACAAAATCAATGACTTAACTTTTAAAAGCCCTGATTTTGTGATTTTTTTCTTTGTTTTAGCCGATTTTTTTCTTGATTTTAAGAAAATAATTCTTTGTTTTATTAAAATAATTCTTAGAAAAAAATATTTTTTTCTTTGCTTTTTT
>CALEFF010000002.1 GCA_937876865.1 uncultured Bacteroidales bacterium
AAAAACAAAGAAAAATTTACACTAAAACAAAGAAATAATTTGTGTTTTTATGGCTTTAAAAAGTTAAGTCTTTGATTTAGTGATTTTTATCAAGGCTAAATATTTTAAAAATTTCGGACTAAGATTTTGTTTGCCGAAAATATCGCAAGTATTTGGCGTTAAGTGATAGGGAAAGTTTTTTATTTTCTACAATCTTATCTTAAATCTATAACATTAGCATGTGGATATGTTTGGGTTAGGAAAGCAAAAATTTCGCTATTCTAAGAGAGTATTTTTCTTCTTAATACAATTTATTAATACGTTCCTTTTAAGTTAAACTTATTTAAAATTTCGCAGAATTTAATACTTATAAAATTTTGTAAATACACAAAAAAACAAATCACTGTATAAATGTACAATCACTAACAAACAAAGTAAGGTTATTACTCTTCGGAGGTAATAGTTTAAAATAGTGTTTTGGCAAATAAGAGTAAGAAATGATTTTTGATAATTGATGTTTTTAATCTTTAACTTCAATAAAGCAAAATGTTTTTTCTCTTTTTTGTGGAATAAAACTAAGAAATAATTTAATAAAGCAAAGAAATAATTTACGGAAACAAAGAAAAAAATTCTTAAACCAAAGAAAAAATAAAATGAAAATGCCGATTTTGTTCGCCACCACCGAACAAATTTGGCGTTTTTTGTTCGATACTACCGAACAAAATTAAGGTTTTTAAGAGGTCTTTTATAGTACTTTTACTTCGTATTTTACTATTTCTTCAAAATTTTTGTCAATTAATTCTTTAGCATAATCAGAAGGATAATGCAAGTTTTTGTATCCGTTATTTTTAAATAATCTCCAGAAATTTTTAACTCTTTTTTCTTCAATTGAATTTGAATTACAATTATTTAAAAATTGCTCAAATTCTTCGTTGTTTTCAAATATTTGTTCGTAAAATAGTGCAGGTGCTATCTCTGTGTGATGTATATAATTTGTTGAATTACCATAAATAACAAATTTTTCAAAATATCCATTTGGATTTTCTTCAATTGCTTTTTTCATTATAGTAAGAGCTTTATCTGTTAGAGTTATAGTATGTTCATTTACTTTTTCCCAACAGTTTTGAAATAACATTATACTTTCATCGGAGAATTTATCTTCAGATTTTTTGAAATAATTTAATTGTATATCTTTTAATTCTTCAACGCTAAGTATGCAATTATTTTTGAAAGCATCTTCATTTTCCCAATTTAATTGATTTAAACATTGTGTTACTGGTATTTTTTGCGATGTATTTACCAAGAAGTCTTCAATAATATTTTTAGTATCTTCATTATATTTGTAAAATAGACGTGTTTCTAAATTTGGTTTTAGTAAAAGAGTTGTTAAAAATTTGTAGAAAATAGCATTATAGTTATCACTTGATTTTAAATCGCAATAGTTGTATAAATCTAATGTATCTTTTAAATGTTCATTATCTCGGTATAATGGAATATCTTTAAAATAATTCATCACAGCAATGGAAATTTCTGCTTTTAATTGTGGTTTATTGCTGTTTTGTAATATTAGTTTTATAAAATTATATGCTTTTTTGTATTCCAAATCTTTATTTTTGAATATTTGACCTAATATTTCTTTTGTTCTATCTTCAAATTGAGAGTTATATTTCATTTCAAATATTTCATCAACTTTTTCTATTGTTATATTATCTTTGTCAATGATAGTGCTAAGGTCTGATATTGTTAAAACTTTTTCATTTAATCTATACATAAAGTATCTATCAAAACAATCCACTTTATATATTGGATTATTTGTTTTTTTATTTCTTACAAATAAATATATTAATAGGTATTTCAACATCGTCATTGTCGTTAATATAATTTTTAATCTTTTGTTTAAATTCCTCATCTTTTTCTTTATAAGAATCTATATCTATCGTAGGAACATTGTTTTTTTTGTTTCTGCGAGATTGTTGAATCATTTCTCTTTTTCGTAAAAAATAATCATTTAATATATATTGTTTATAATTTTGACTAAGATATAAAAAATCAAAAGTATTATCCCAAAGAGCAGAATGTAATTTAGGAAATTTATATCTTAGTAGTTCAAGGAAGAATAAATCTTGAAAATCAATTTCTGTTTGATTTTCATAGTTCTTATATGTTTCTGCTATTAATTTGAAAGAGTTATGAAAACCAATAACATCTCTCATAGAGAGTAATACTTTATTTACTAAAACACAGTCTTTGATGTTATTTGTAAATTCATCGTAACGATAATATATCATCTTGTCTATTTGGATGTCATTTTCCTTTATGCCCCAAATGTCGCTAATTGTTTTAGAGATACGGCTTTTTAGTTCCTCGCAAATAATTCTTTCTTCAAATTTTGGAAGAGATATTTCTAAATTGAAGAATTTTTCTAAATAAAGTTTTGGATTTTCTATTCCTTTTTTCTTTAAAGTGTCGCAAACATAGTCGTTATCACAAGTAACGATAAACTGAATGTAAGGGAAATTCGCTGTGTTTCTTACCAACCGCAAAACTTCTTTTATTTCATCAGCGTCTAATCTATCAACATCATCTATGAAAACTACGACTTTATGTTTACTTTCTTTAAGATAGTTTTTTATCGTATCGAAAGGGTCTTTGTCTTTATTTAAAAGGTTATTTACTCCTTTGGCAATAACTCTTAAAGGCTTTACTGAATCATTATCAAGTAATAAATCAATATAATTATTAAAGTCAATAGATATATTAGGGAAGTATATTTTTAATTTATCTTTAAGTTGAGTAAAGAAATTTCTAATAATAATTGTTGGAGAATCGCACTTCCAAGCTTCAAATTCAATAATGCTTACTTTATTATCTTTTTCGTAATTCTTTTTTAATTGCTCTTTAAAAACAGTTTTGCCACTTCCCCAAGCACCACTTATAGAAACTGCAAAACTTCCTTCTTCATAGAAACATGTTTTTAAGGTATTATATGTTGTTTCATATATCGTCTTTCGATTATATTCATCTTTACAATCTTTTATTTTCTCTATTTCTAATTCAGGAGTGATTTGTTTACTAAATTTTCTTTTGCAGTATATTTTTACATCTAAAATAATTTCACAAATTAGAGGTAAAATAATTAAAAGAGTTGTCCATTTAGAAGTATATTGCCAATACCCAGAAAAATAACATAATACATTTATTACAACAAAGGCAATATAAAACATTAACCTTTTTGTATTATAAGTTTTTGTAACAATCCATTGTTTTATATAATATGTAATTATAATTGCAAAAGGTATTATATAAATATTGTTATTATTTATTTTTTCTGCTATTGGAGCAACCCAAAATTTATTTAAGCATTCTACCCAAAAGTCCTTAAATATAAAAAACGAAATAAATAATAGTACTGCAAATGCTGTTTGATAAAAATAATTGTTTAATTTTGTTATAATTTTTTTCATATTTATAATGCTTATGTTGTGTGCAAATATACAAATAAATTGTTTGCTTGGTGATTATTAACAATGTTTGAAATACTCATTTTTTAATATTAAGTACAAAAAGTGTAATTACGATATATTGATTATAGATTTTTTTGACTACATTTGCCAAATAATAATTATGACATGAATGCTGTGGAAATATATGGAGATGATAAGCATAAGATAATTCATTCTGATGCGATAATTGCTTTAAATAATATTGTGCCAGATAACTCAGTAGATTTAATATTTGCAGATCCTCCTTATAATATAGGGAAGGATTTTGCTGGTTGTAAAGATAAATGGGCTACAGATGATGCTTATTTGGATTGGTGTTATCAATGGCTTGATATATGTGTAAGAAAGTTGAAACCTAATGGGGCTTTTTATGTTATGACTTCAACTCAATTTATGCCTTATTTTGATATCTTTCTTAGAAATAAAATAACAATATTATCTAGGTTAGTTTGGTCTTATGATAGTTCTGGCGTTCAGGCAAAGCGATATTTTGGTTCTATGTATGAACCTATATTATTCTGTGTTAAAAATAAAACTAATTATACATTTAATGCGGAAGATATTTTAGTTGAAGCTAAAACAGGAGCCAAAAGAAAACTTATAGATTATCGTAAAAATCCTCCTCAACCATACAATAGTGAAAAAGTTCCTGGTAATGTTTGGGACTTTGCTCGTGTAAGGTATAGAATGGAAGAGTATGAAAATCATCCTACTCAAAAACCTATAGCATTATTAGAGCGTATTATTAAAGCTAGTTCAAATATTGGAGACTTGGTTTTAGATCCGTTTTCTGGAACATTTACTACTTCGTACGTTGCGAAATTATTAGGTCGTAGAACGATTGGAATAGAATTGCAAGAAGAATATATTAAGATTGGGCTTCGTCGTTTAGGTTTAGCATCAGAGTACAAAGGAGTTATGTTGGAGAAAGTAAACAAGGTATATAAGAGTATTACGGCAGAGTCTCATCAGCCAACATTATTTTTTCAGTAATATTATGGAGCATAGTTTTACATTAACAATAAAGGAACTTCTTCGTAAAGAATATGGAGAGAGTGGCTTAGAAATATTTGAACAAAGCCTTTTAATACAATATATTAACGAAAAAACA
>CALEFF010000003.1 GCA_937876865.1 uncultured Bacteroidales bacterium
TATTATTTTCATAAATTACTTATTTGAGAATAAAATTCTTTGGCTATTTTGTCTCTATTGAAATTCTCACTTACGTATTTCAATCCGTTTTCTCCTAATTCTGCTACGAGATTTCTATCGTTGTATAGTTTTAATATTTGTTTTGCTAAGTCTTCGCTGTCTTCTGGTGTGAAGGATACTCCACATTTTCCTTGTTTTATGAATAATTCTTCTGCTTCTCCTTCAACGCCTAAGATAATAGGCTTTTTTAGTGCGAGATTTTCAAATATTTTTGATGGAATTGCTCCTTTGAATAGGTCTAATCTCTTTAAAGGAATTATGCTTGCATTAGTGTCAGTTATTATTTTTTGCATTTGACTTTTTGGTACAGCATCGAAAAATCTAAGGTTTGTTAATTGTAAATCATCTTTTAGTTTTAATAGTTTTTCTTTCTCAGGTCCGTTGCCAAGTAGTATGAATTTTATGTTTTTATGGTCTTCTAATTTTTTAGCTGCATTTAATATTACTTCTAATCCTTGTGCATGCCCGATGATTCCTCCATAAAAGAGTATGAAGTCTTCTATTGAATAGTCGTTTTCTTGTCTCCAAATATTTTTTTCTACGTTTTTGTTTACATCGTAAAAGTTTATGTCTACGCCATTCTTTAACCAGTATACTTTTTTATTAGGAAATCTTTCTGAGATATTGTTTACTATTCCTTGTGTCTGTCCGCTGATTAAGGCGGCTTTACGATAACAAAATTCTTCTAACTTTGTTGCCATAGAAAGAAGGGTTTTATTGGTTATTATGCCTAATTTCTCTGCACTTTCTGGCCATAGGTCTGATACATTAAATAGTAATTTGGCTCCTTTTAGTTTTGCAACTAGGTAGGCTGTTATTCCAAGAAATAAAGGTGGACTTTCTACCATTAAAACATCTTGTTTTTTTAATTTAAACGCTCCTACGAAAAAAGCACTTATTACAAAGGAAAAATAATTCAATAATCGTGAGATTATAGACTTGGATTGAGAAACGTAAATCCATGCACGATGGATTTTTAGTTCGTTAAGGGTTTCTCTGCAATAGCATTTGCCTTTGTAATTTTCATGGATTTTCATTTGTGGATAGTTAGGCATTGCTGTTAATACGCTAACATCTATTCCATTTTTTTGTAAACGTAGAGCAAGCTCATACAATCTGTTTTGCGGAGCACCAATTTCTGGTGGAAAATATTGTGTTAGTATTAGTAATTTCATGTTCGTTTAAAATTATAATTCGTTTAGAAGTTTTCTTGCTTCTATTACGTAAATGCTATTTGGGTAATCAATAATTATTTTTTCTAATGTTTCTTTCGCTAATGAGATTTCTTTTGTTTGGTTTAGGTATATATCGCTAAGAATGTATAAAGCGTCATCTGCTGTTAGCTCATAAGGATATTTTTTTAAGGATTCTTTTAAATATTCTTTTGCTTGTTCAAATTCTTTTTCAAGAATACTTATTTTTGCTCGTAGAATTAAAACCTCATCAAATAAAGGGTGATATAAATATGAAGTGTTTATTGAGTCTAAGTATTGTTTTGAAAGTGATAGGTTGTTGTATTCTATTTCTTTTTCTGCACTTGCAAATAGTCTAAGTCCGTTATATGTGCTATCTTGGTCAATATTCTCCTCTATAAGTATGCTATAACTCATTGCATCATTTGCAATAAGTTTTGTTGTTGAAGAGCGTAGGGCTTTAAATTGTGATAAGGCCCAAGGAATTTCGTTGTTGTAGTAGGAAAATAAGGCTTTCAAAAGTTTTGCTTCGTCTGCTAAATAACTATTCTTACAATCTTTTTCTACTTGTGAGCAATAAAGACTTGCTTGCCACATATCTCCATATCTATTGTAGATTTTTGCAAGTAGTAGTTTTATTTCTCCTTTTTGATTTGTGGAAAAACCTTTGTTAATTGCTTCTTCTAACATATCAACTGCTTCTTGTGGCTTGTTTATGTAAAAGGCAAAGAAGTTACCCATTTGCAATATTATTTCAAAACTTTCTTTTGAAAAAGAAAATTCTTTAAAAAAGGAAGTAAAGTCTGTTTCTAATTTAGTGAAATCGTTGTCTGTCTTTATGGGTTTGTCAATAAATTGTTTGTAGGAAAGAGATAAAGACAAAACTCTGCATCTTTGATAAAAGGCACTTTCTTTTCCTTTTTTCAATACATAGTTCACTGCTTTTAAAGCGTAGTCAAGGTTGTTAGAGTTTAGCATGTCTTCTCCAAAACTAAGCATTGTTGCTCCACTCCCTTCTTCAAATTTATTGTCTATTTGTTTTACTAATTCAAATGATTTATCGTATTGTTTTGTTTGATTGTATAACCAAACTCCAAATTGAGCAAAATATGGATTATTTTTGTTTTTCTTCCAATAAGACTCCCATTCTTGTTCTATAATTGGTGATACATCTTGATTGTTAGTGATAATGCCTAAGATATTTACTTCTATTTGTCTTATAGCCTTAGGATTGAGTTCTAATTGTGTTAAATATTCTTTTGCAATGTTTTGGTAATCTCCTTCTTGTAAAAAAATATTACTCAATTGCCAAGAATAAGCTGTGTTATCAAAGATGAGTTCCCTTCCTTTTAAGAAAACTGCTTTTGCTTCTGCCCAATGTCTTTTTGAAATGAATTCATTGCCCAAAGATTGTATATCGGAATTATTTGCTTTTAATGAAGAAAGTATGTTCTTGAATAGTTTGTCTTTTTTATTTTTTTGATTTGTTTGTTCATATAGTAGGTATAAAGCAACTTTTGCTCTATAATCTTCGGAGAATTGCTTGATTGCTTTCTTTAAATATGATTCTGCGTTTTTGTCTTCTCCAATTTCAAAAAAACACTCGCTGATAGAAAGGTATAAATCTATGTTATTTTTGTTTTGTTTGATAAATTCTTTATACATATCTATTGCTGCATTTACTTCGCCTTTATCTTTCAATATTTTTGCTTGCTCCAATTCAATTGGAGTTTGAGAATAAAGGCCTATAAATGACAATAGGTAAATTAGTACAAAGAAAATCTTTTTCATTATAAGATATTAGCTAATTGTTCTTTTATTTTTTCTAATTCGTCCTTCATTTTAACAACTATTGTCTGTATGTTAGCATTGTTAGCTTTAGAACCAAGGGTATTTATCTCACGTCCAATTTCCTGAGATATGAATCCTAATTTTTTACCTTGATTGATTTCTTTGTCCATACATTGTTTGAAGTATTCAAGGTGTTGAGATAGTCTGACTTTTTCCTCGGTTATGTCAAGTTTTTCAAGGTAATAAATCATTTCTTGTTCTAAACGATTTTCGTTTATTTCTTCTATTGATAGTTCTTTTAACTTTGAGGTGAGTTTGGCTTTGATTTTGTTACAGCGTTCTTCTTCATAAATTTCTACTTCTTTGAGAAGTGTTGCTATAATATTGATTCTTTCTATAAAGTCTTTCTCTAATATTGCTCCTTCTGTTATTCGATAATCATTAAATCCAATAAGAGCTTCTTTTATCATAGAAAGAAATTTTGTTTTTTCTTCTTCTGATAGTTCGCTTTCTGTTTCGCTATTTCTAATTTCAGGGAGTGATAAAATGTACTCAAACAATCTATCTGTGTTTGCGCCTACTTCATTTGCTAATTGATGTAATTGTTGATATGTTTGTTTGACTAAGTCTTCATTTATTTTGTTTATTGATAATTCTTTGTTGTTTTCAATTGTTATACAGCAATCTACTTTGCCTTTTATTACAGATTCAAGTAGTATATTCCTAATATCTAATTCTAATTCTCTCCATCTTGAAGGAATTTTTACACTTGCGTCAAATTGTTTGCTATTTAGCGATTTTATTTCCACTTTTAAGATTTGGTTTCCTATTTCTACAGAGGCTTTTCCAAAGCCTGTCATTGATTTTATCATAAAAAAGTATTGAATTAGTTTAAAATATTGCCGCAAAAATACAAAAACCTTTTCTTTATTCGTTTAATTAAACGATAAATCAAACAAAAATTATTATTTTTGCCTTCTAAAATAAAATAAAACGATATGTATATAGTAGTATTTGTAGTATTGATGCTTTTAAGTATGATTGTTTCATACAGATTAAATTCAAAGTTTAAGCAATATTCTAAGATACAACTACAAGGTAACTTAACGGGGAAAGATATTGCAGAAATAATGTTGAAAAATCATGATGTATTAGATGTAAGTGTGCAATGTACAGAAGGATTTTTGACAGACCATTATGATCCTACTCGAAAAATAATTAATTTATCGAAGGAGGTGTATTATGGCAATAATATTTCTGCAGCAGCTGTTGCCGCACATGAAACAGGACATGCAATACAACACGCAGAAGCATATTCGTGGTTAACACTTCGTACAAAATTAGTTCCAATCGTTAATTTCTCTTCAAGATGGATAACTTGGATACTTTTAGCTGGTGTATTATTAATAAATGTCTTTCCAAATTTACTTCTAATAGGCATAATTTTATTTGCAACTACAACTTTATTTAGCTTCGTTACGCTACCGGTTGAAATAAATGCGTCAAATCGTGCTATAAATTGGTTAGAAAATGTTGTTACTTACGAACAATTACCAAAAGCAAAACATGCTTTAAAATTAGCAGCCTATACATACGTAATAGCAGCTTTATCGTCTTTGGCTACTCTATTACATTATGTAATGATATTTTTAGGAAATAGTGATGAGGATTAAAAATAAATAGAAATATGTCTATTAAAGATTTTTTAAAGAGCAAAAGTTTTTTTATTCATTTGGGGCTAATTGTCGTTAGTTTCTTTGTTATTATTTTGTTAATATTCTTTTCTTTAAAAATATATACTCGACATGGGAAAGAATATATTGTTCCAGATATTAGCGGAAAATTGATTCAGGAAATAGAACAAATGGAGGAAATGTCTCCTTTTAACATAGTAATAATAGATTCTATATTCCAAGAAGAAACTCCTTCGGGGACAATATTAAGTCAAGAACCTGTTGCAAATTCTAAAGCAAAAAAAGGTCGAAAGATATATTTAACCATAGCATCTTTTTCAGGTGATGATATTGATATGCCATCTTGCGTAGATATGAGTCTGAAATTAGCTGTACAAACATTAACTGATGTTGGTCTTAGGATAGGGAATATTAGTTTTGTGCAAGGAGATATTTCTAATATAGTTGTTGCTCAACAAAAAAATGGAAAACAAATTAGACAAAACACGAAAGTGAAACGTGGAGAAGTAATAGATTTAGTCGTAGAAATGACAGAATCTCAAACAACAACGAATATGCCAGATATTTTAGGCAAAACAGAAGAAGAAGCAGAGAAAATGTTGTGGGCAGCAGGACTTAATGTTGGAAAAAAAGATTTTGAAGGGAAGAAAGATAAGAATCATTCAAGGGTTGTAAGTTATCAGCCAACGTTTCAAGGCTTATCATTAGGCACAACCGTTTCTTTGTATTTTATAAACGATACAAAGAATAGTTATAAGAAAGCAAAAAGGGATTTTGAAGAGCAGTTGATTTTAGAACAGAGTCAATTTGAGGATTGGTCTGAAATCACGGAAGGAAATGTTGTTGAAATATGAGACGTTTTTTCTTAGTTTTGATTTTAGTTTTACAAACTATTTCTTTGGTTCAAGCACAACTTGTTTTAGTTCCTGCTTCAAGCGTAAATAAACAGCAATTACCTAAAAATATTGAAACGAATTACAATCAGATACCATTTGTTGATGATTTTTCTTCTTACCAAGGATTGCCTAATCAATTAAAATGGCAATCAACAAATGTCATAGTGAATTCAAATTACCAATTTAATCCACCAACAGTAGGAGTTGTTACATTAGATGTAATAGATATTTTTGGAAAACTTTATCCTAATGCAACAACTACAAGTTTTGAAGCAGATACTCTTTTATCGCAACCAATAAGATTAGATTCTATCGTTTCTCCTACAAGACAAAAACTTTCAAAAAGTGATTCCATTTATTTTAGTTTTTATATTCAACCAGCAGGAAGCAATGGACAACCTTGGGAAACAATAGGTTCTCTACCCTCTTATTCAGATTCTATAATATTAGATTTTTTTAGTCCAGAAAATGGTTGGGAAAAAGTATGGGCTATGGGAGGTATTCCTTTGGATTCCTTATTTGCCCAAGAAAAAGCTTACTATAAATACGTAATGATTCCAATTACAGAAGATAAATATTTTACAAAAGAATTTAGATTTCGTTTTCGCAATATAGCCTCATTAAATAATAATCCACAACTTGCATATATTGGTAATTGTGACCAATGGAATATAGATTATGTGTACCTTGATAAAAACAGAAGCATAATAGATACAGTAATACGAGAGTTAGCTTTCGTAGATCCTGCACCCTCAATGTTAAAACGCTATCAAGCAATGCCAGCAAACCAATATACAGAACAGGAAATAGCAGATAGTTTGCAAATTAAAATAATCAATTTATATTCTGAAGCACTTAGTTCTGTATATAAATATTTTATTAAAGATGAACAAGAGAATATTCTACATACATACGATGGTGGATTTGAAAACATTTCTCCTTACATAACAACTCTTTCATATCAAGATGCACTTTCGCATTGCAGACCAATAGTTGATTATAATTTTCCTATAAATGAGGATAATTGGCGAACATTTTCAATAATTCATACGATAAAAGAAGGCGTTGGACAAGATGTGCTTGCTTCCAACGACACTATATCTTTTATCCAAAAATTTGAAAACTATTTTGCTTATGACGATGGCAGTGCTGAAAATGGAATAGGAGTAGAACCAATAGCGGGCTCTCATTTAGCAGTTGCATTTGACCTAAATAAATCAGATACTTTAACAGCAGTAGATATATATTTTAATTCTGCATTAAACGAGGCTAATCTCAAACAATTTTATCTTTGTGTTTGGACCTCATTAAATGGAATCCCTTATCAAATGATACATAAAACCGAAAGATTAACTCCAATTAGCGATAGTTTGAACCGTTTTGTAAGATTTGAATTAGGAGAACAAATGGTATTAGAAGAAGGAGTATTTTTTATTAGCCTACAAACAAAAGGTAACGATTATTTGAATATAGGATTTGACAGAAATACTAATTCTTCTCAATATACCTATTCAAAAACAGGAGTGAATTGGGAACAATCTTTCTTGAAAGGTTCTATAATGCTAAGACCTTATTTTGGATATAAAGCGTTGGTCGGGTTAAATGAAGCAGATCAAGAAATAGACTTTAATTTTTATCCTAATCCGACCTCATCAAAAATATTTTTTCAAGGGATAAATGATGCGGAAAAGCAAATTATGGATATGAATGGTAGATTGCTATTTTCAACTTATGAAAACGAAATAGACTTATCTCAACTTTCGCAAGGAATTTATATTCTTAGATTAGAAAATAAGGAAGGCATAGTAGCAATTCGCAAAATAGTAAAAACAAAGTAATGCAAGAGGAACAAAACATACAAGAAGAACAAGAATTATACGAGAATTATAGAGTTGTAGTAGATAAAGGTCAAAGCCTTTTAAGGATTGATAAATATCTTGTAGATAGAATAGAAGGTGCTTCACGAAATAAAATTCAATTAGCAATAAAAGCCGATTGTGTAAAAGTTAATGACAAAGCCGTAAAGGTTAATTATAGAGTAAAACCAGGAGATTTAATACAAGTTTTCCTTACTACCGAACCACGAGAGATAGAAATCATTCCACAAAATATTCCGATAGACATTGTTTATGAAGACAATGATGTAATAGTTGTTAATAAACCTGCCTCAATGGTAGTGCATCCAGGTTATGGAAATTACACTTCTACACTTCTTAATGCATTAACATATCATTTTCAACAGAATGAATCAAGTGAAGTAAAACCTTTGCTTGTTCATCGTATAGATAAAGACACTACGGGATTGCTTTTGGTTGCTAAAAATGAATATGCACAAACTTTTTTAGCTAAACAATTTTTTGATCACACAACCGAAAGAAAATATACTGCACTTGTATGGGGTGATTTAAAGGAAGAAGAAGGAACAATTGAAGGAAACATTGGTCGAAGTCTAAAAGATAGAAAAGTAATGGCGGTTTTCCCTGATGGTGATTATGGAAAAACAGCAATAACTCATTGGAAAGTTTTAAAAAGATTTGGATATGTTACCTTGGTTGAGTGTCAATTAGAAACAGGACGTACACATCAAATTCGTGCACACATGCGTTATGTTGGACATCCTTTGTTTGCAGATGCTACATACGGAGGAGACCAAATTCTTAAAGGCACTACATTTAGTAAATATAAACAATTCATCAATAATTGTTTTCAAATAATTTCTCGTCAAGCACTTCATGCTACTACAATAGGATTTCTTCACCCAACAAAACTTGAAAGAATGAATTTTAGTAGCACCCTACCACAAGATATGAAAGATGTGATTGAGAAATGGGAAGCTTACACAACTGCTAATAAACAATAGATTATGCAAAATAAAGAGTTAAGAAAATATTTCTTTGAAAAAAAATTTTTTTTCTTTGTTTTTTTAATTTTTTTCTTTGTTTCTTGCCAAAAAAACAAAGAGATAGAAAGTGTTCATATACAACGATTTGAGCAAGCGTTATTTTCTGCAAATAAAAGCAAAGATATAGACAAATATCTTTTTAGTATAGAGGAGCAATACGCACCTATGTTTGCTACAAGCCTTAAAAATACAGAATATCTCAATGTTGTCAAAGAGTTTATCAAAGACAAAGAGATGAATAATGTTTATAATATTGTAAAAATACAATATCCTGATTTAAAAGACTTAGAAGAAGAATTATCTCTTGCATTATACGAAATTAAACAAATAAAAAAAGATACAATCAAACCTAATATTTATACCTTAATTGTAGGACCTGCTGAATATTCACAAGCGTTTCAAAATAGGATTTTAATCTATCCCGATTTTAGTGTAATAAGTCTTGATCTTTATTCAATAGAAAAACTTTCTAATCACCCATATTATAAAACTATTCCGCAATATCTTCACACCTCGTTAAGCAAAGAAAACATTGTCCCTCATTATGTAAACACTTATTTGAAAGAAATTACGTTTAGAAACATACCCTTACAAAGTTTAAATCCTGAGGCAACTCTTTTAGACTGCATAATAGAGGAGGGAAAGTATATATATGCAACTCAAAATATTCTTTCAGAAAAACCATTCAATTACATATTGAACTATACCAAAGAACAATTGCAGTGGGTTGAAAAAAACGAAACAAATATTTGGGCTTATATAATAGAAAATCAACTTTTATATAACAAAGACCGTACAAAATATTTTCATCTCATAGCACCAGGTCCATCAACAAAAAACATAGCAAACTCTCCTTCAAGAATAGGAAATTACATCGGTTATAAAATAGTTCAATCCTATATGAAGGAAAACTCAATTACAATAGATAGTTTGTTTAATACACTCGATTCTCAACTTATCTTACAACAATCAAAATATAAACCTAAAAAATAATAAGGCAAATGACAAAGAAATCAACTCATTATAAACAAGTAGTTTACAAATACATTCTTTCCTTAATTTGTATATACATAACACAATTGTTTTTCTATTTGTTTAATAGAGAATTATTTCAAATAGAAGGAGTAAAAGAAGGTTTTAATATCTTTATTGGTTGCACTCGTTATGCTCTTTCTTCGATTAGTATATTTCTATTACCATATTTATTTTTGAATCTTTTGCCTCTTGTGAATCAATGGCACAAAAAATGGTTTAAAATAACATCTAATGTTCTTTATTTATTGGCTAACGTCTTTATGATAGCGGTAAATCTCATAGATGCAGGATATTATCGTTTTTCATTTAAGAGATTAACAGCCGATATAACAAGATATTTAGGCGTAGGAGGAGATTTCAACGAATTAATCCCTCAATTCCTAAGAGATTATTGGCATATAGTAACTGTTTTTATCTGTTTGCTAATAGTTTTGTTTACAATAAATACTTTTCTTAATAAAAAATTAAAACCACATAAAGAAAAATTTTCCAAATTCTTAATATTAAAAAGAAGTATTGCCTTTATTGTTGCTGTGCCTTTGTTAATTCTTTTTCAAAGAGGGGGGGTACAAACTCGTCCTCTTGGACTTATGCACGCAAGTCAGTACACTACTACTCAAAATACAGCATTAGTTCTAAATACTCCATTCACTCTTTATCGTACATTTGGTAAACCGAGTCTTGAAAAGAAAGATTTTTATGATGAGAATGAACTAAAAACAATCTATTCTCCAATAACAACTTTTTCAATTCCAAATTGGGCAGACACACTCTTTACATCTCCTCTTGAAATAGGCAAAACAAATGTATGTGTTATAATATTAGAAAGTTTTTCTGCTGAATATTTGAAAACATACAATACAAATGGTGTTAGTTATGCACCATTCTTAGATTCATTGGCACAACATTCACTTGTTTTTCAAGGAATCTCTAACGGAAAGAAATCAATAGACGGTATTCCTGCTGTAATATCTTCACTTCCTATTATGATGGAAGAAAGTTATCTTACAAGCGTTTATGGGAATAATAAATTAGGTTCAATAGCCTCTACTTTGAAAGAAAATAATTATACAACAGCATTTTTTCATGGAGGATACAATGGCACAATGGGCTTTGACAATTTCACTCGCAAGGTAGGATATGATTATTATTATGGAATGAACGAGTATAATAACAAAAAAGATTACGATGGCAATTGGGGAATTTTTGATGAGCCGTTCCTACAATATTGTGTTAAACAAATAGACACTTTAACCAAACCATTTCACGCAGCATTTTTTACTTTATCTTCTCATCACCCTTATGCAATGCCAGAGGAGCATAAAAACAAATTCTCAAAGGGTACTTTAATAGTTCATGAAACAGTTTCCTATACAGATTATGCTTTAAAGAGATTTTTTTACGAAGCCTCAAAATGTGATTGGTTTGAAAATACATTATTTCTTATTACCTCAGACCACAGTGGCTTAACAGAAAGCAAAGATTTTAAAACACAATTAGGTTTATTTAAGATTCCAATGATTATTTATCATCCAAAAATGAAATCAAACATTGTCAGCACTCAATTTGTTCAGCAAATAGATGTTTATCCTACTATAATAGATATGTTAAACATAGAAAATGAAAAAATATTCACTTTTGGAAGGAGTCCATTCTCTGAAAAAGAAAAATACTACATTTATTACACTAATGGAGAATATCTTTTAATGATAGGAAATTATCTAAGCAAATATAAACAAGACGGGACAATAGAACTTTTTGATGTAGAAAAAGACCAAACATTAAAAAATAACATAGCAAATCAACAACAAGAGATAACCAAGAAGCACATTAGATTCACTCAAGCTTTTATTCAGCAATACAACAACACGATTATAGAAAATACAACAACAATTTCAAAATAGAAATAGGTATGTCCTCTTTCGCAAAAGACAAAATATTATTTATTGTCAATCCAATATCGGGAGTAGGCAAACAAAAAAAGATAGAGTATGCGGTTGAAAAATATCTTGATAAGGAAAAATTCAACTATAACATTGCTTACACGTCTTATCCTCATCACGCAACAGCAATAGCCATTGCTTCAGTTATACGAGACTATGATATAGTTGTTGCAGTTGGCGGAGACGGTTCAATAAATGATTGTGTAAAAGGATTATTCTCAACAGGAGCAACCTTAGGTATTATTCCAACGGGCAGTGGCAATGGATTAGCAAGATGTTTGAATATACCGCTTTCTATAAAAGAAGCAATATTTGCGATAAACAACAAAAAAATTGTAGATATTGATACAATAAGTCTTAATAATACTGTTTTTGCTTCTATTGCAGGCATAGGGTTTGATGCACTCATTGCAAAAGAGTTTTCAAAAGTGAGTTCGCGAGGATTTCAGCCTTATTTAAAATTGGTTTTGCAACATTATCCTACTTATACTCCTAAAAATTATAAATTAGAGATAGATGGAAGAATTGTGGAGACGAAAGCCCTTTTCATAAGCTTTGCAAATTCAACACAATTTGGTTTTAACACAGAAGTAGCTCCTCATGCGGAATTGAATGACGGCTTATTAGATATAGTAGTCGTTAAAAAACCACCTTTACCCTTGCTTCCGTGGACTGCACAACTACTTTTCTTTAAAAATTTTGATATGTCAATTTACGTAAACACTTACAAAGCAAGAAAAGTTAAAGTTTTTAATTCAGAAATTTTAGGAATAAATATAGATGGTGAATATATGGAAATTCAAAATGATTTAGAGTTTGAGGTCATTCCTTCATCATTAAAAGTAATTGTTAAATAAAAAGTATGAGTAAAAAGAATAGTAATAGAATAGGGGTTGTTTATTCAACTAATCCTGATTTTGAATATGAGGAAATAGAAGAATTAGAAGAAGAAACTTTGCCTAATAATCAGCAAAGGCTTTATGTACAATTAGATAAAAAGCAAAGAGCGGGAAAACAAGTAACTCTTATTACGGGATTTATAGGACGAAGTGAGGATTTAGAGAAATTAGGCAAGGAATTAAAAAATAAATGTGGTGTTGGGGGAAGTGTAAAAAATAATGAAATACTTTTGCAAGGAGATTTTCGTCAAAAAGTTGTTGATTACTTAATTCAAAAAGATTATAAGGTAAAACAAAAAGGTTAATTCATTATGGTACAAGTTGAAATCATAAATATAGGAGATGAACTCTTAATAGGGCAAGTTGTAAACACTAATGCAAGTCAAATGGCTCAAAAATTAAATTCCTACGGCTTTAATGTATTAGCAACAAGCATTATAGGAGATAATCAAAATCAAATAAGAAAAAGTTTAGATATTGCATTGAAAAGAGCTGATTGTGTTTTAATAACAGGAGGACTTGGACCAACAAAAGATGATATTACAAAAAAAACATTAGCCGAATATTTCAAAAGTGATTTGATAATAGACAAAGAAGTAGAAGAACATGTAAAATCCTATTTCAAAAGAAAACAACTTCCTTTTACAGAAACAAATCGAGCACAAGCATTAGTACCAGAAAAATGTAAAGTAATATTTAATCCTGTTGGTACTGCTCCCAGTATGTGTTTTGAAAAAAATGGGAAATTGATTGTTTCAATGCCGGGAGTACCTTTTGAAATGAGGCTAATGATGGAAAAAGTTATTGAAATTATGCAAATATTTTTCAATCAACATACAAAAATTCTTCATAAGACTCTCTTGTATGCCAATATTGGAGAAAGTTTTCTTTCAGATATGATTTGTGATTTTGAGGATAATCTCCCTGATTATATTTCTTTAGCATACCTACCGAAAAGTAATACTATACGTCTAAGACTTACTGCAAAAACCGATGAAGATATTGATTTAGAAACAATACTTGATGAAAAATCAAAGCAACTTATAGCATTGACAAAAAATTACTTTATGGGATTTGAAATAGATAATGTTGCAACGATTTTAGGAGAGAAATTAAAATCAATAAACAAGACTTTATCCGTTGCAGAGAGCTGCTCGGGAGGATATATCTCTCATTTGATAACAGCAAATGCAGGTGCATCACAATATTACAAAGGAGGAGTAACAGCATACGCTAATCAAACAAAAGAAAACATCTTAGGAGTAGAAAAAGATGTATTATTAAAATTTGGAGCTGTTAGTAAAGAAGTTGCAGAGCAGATGTCTGAGGGTGTAAAGAAAGCATTAAACACAGATTATTCTATTGCGACAACAGGAATTGCAGGTCCAGAAGGAGGAAGTGAAGAAAAACCTGTTGGAACTGTGTGGATAAGTGTAGCATCAGATAAAAACAAAGTAGCCGAAAAGTATTTCTTCCCGACTACTCGCGATAATTTTATTGAAAGAGTTAGCAATCAAGCCTTACTTATGCTAATAAAATTGATTAACGAAGAAAATCCTTTTTGATTTTTATAGGAAATTAGCAGCCATTCCAGTTCTTCTTAAAGGAATACAAAGGACAGGTGTTTTAGATAGACGAATTATTTCTCTACCCCTATCATCTATTCTAAATTCTTCGCTTTCATCTTTATTCATAACCATAACTATATCAACATTTGCCTCAGGGGAGTTAGCATAGTTTATGATTTGTTCTGTAAATTCTTTGCCATTTTTTAAGTTTTCCAAAACAATCCAATCACAATCAATACCTTTTGATTCTATAAATTCTTTTGTAGTTTCTCCTATTTTGTTTACTTTGAATGAAATTTCTTTTTCTTTATCCCAAATTCCAGAATACAATGTTATTTTTGCATTATAGTGTTTTGCCCATGCGATTGCGTCAGCTACTTTTTGACGACTACTTAAATAAAGTTCCAATGGGATTAAGATATTTTTGATTTCTTTTTCTTGATAGTCTTGTTTTAAAGCTAAAATAGGGACATTTGTCAATCTTAGTAATTTATGGGTATTTGCTCCAATAACTTCTGTTGTTTCTTCATTAGAAACTAAAAGTATTATTAAGTCTATATTTTCTTCTTTACAAAAATTAACTATTTCTTTGGAGATATTTCCTTTTCTTACGTGAGGAATAATTTCTAAATCAAAGGAATTCTTAATTTTCTCTTTGATTAAAGGGAATTTTGATTCAACACAATTTTCAAGAGTATTGTTATATGAATCAAATAAACGGCTAAAAAACCCATTTTCTTCAACAACGTTTAGCAAATATAGAGAAGAATTTTTTGAAAATAAGTGTTTATAACATTTTAAGCACAAATTCAAAGATGTTTCGTTAAAATCGGTTATTATTAAAATATTATCGTATAGTTTCATATTATAAAAAGTATTTAGTTATATAATTAAAACAAATAAATTGGTGTAATGTTGTGTTAATTTACGTAAAAATCAAAAAAATTTTATACATTTGCCCATTAAAACAAAGAAATAGTCAAATTAAATGAGAATTTTATTAACACTCATAGCATTTTATGTATTGTTTTCTTCGTGTAAACAAGATAATAATATAATAGAAAGTTTTGATGCTTTGAGTAATTTTCCACAATCTGATACTGTAAAAGTAGATATGTCATTTGGCAATTCTATTTTTGAAGGAATCGTTTTGCCTTCAAAAGAATCTTACTTTGTTTTTGATGCAAAAATCTATAATCCAAAAAACGAAGAATTATATTATAAGATTTATTATCAAAATTCAAGTTATAAATTTTCCGAAGACCGTAAAGAATCAAGTGAAAATTTCTATGGCTCTTGGGAAAACGTGCAAACGACTTTTAAACCTTTCAATGGAGAAAAAATAATAGATAGTTTTCAAATTGTTGGTAATCCTCGTGATGAAAAACTTTACTATGGCAAAAAAGTCCCTCAACAATTAACCCCCAAAGACATAGAAGAAGGAATTGAAAGTGTCAAAGGTAATAAAGAATGGTATGAATCAATTAAGCAAAAGGCAAAAGAAAATAAAGTTCCTTTGGAAGAGCAAATGATTGCCGACATTGTTTGGATAATAAACCACGAAAACAGCAAACAAGGTGATATAAATCGAAGAGAAAGACGCAATCCACGAACAGGAGTCTATGAATTTATTTTAGTTGTAGCTAATAAAGAAGGATTAAACTCTATTCCAGAACATATAAAAGACATTTCAAAACAAAATCCTAAGACAAAAGATTTTGAAAATCCTTTTTCTTTTTTTGCAAACAAAGATTTAAAAGGAGTTTATGTACTAAAAAGCAAAAAAGTCTTAAAAACCAGAGCAGTTTTAAATGCAGAACGAGGAATATTTGTTGATGTTTACAAATGTCCTAAAAGTAATTTTAAAGTATATTCACACGATAGTACAGTGGTTGGTAACACTGCTGAATTATATCAAAGAGCAATGTTTGAACAATACTATCATGATATCAACAAAAATAGAATTATTGAGCAAATTCCTGTTATAGCAGATATTTTATCAAAAAATACATATACATTAAAAGATTACACTTTTGCAAAACAAAACTTCTCTGAGAGAACAAGTCGATTAAAAATACACCCTTCAATAACTACAAAACCAGGTTCAACAATATATGTTCCAAACGATAGAAGTTATATAAGAATATCAAATCCAGGAAATACAAGTCTTGAAACTGCGAAAAAAGAAAATGTAGGAATACGTTCAAGAGTAGGGTTTACATACGGAAAATATAGGGCAAAAATAAAATTCCCACCATTGGTTAATCCCGATGAGGTTTGGACAGGATTGACAAATGCATTTTGGTTAGCGTATCAAAGTGAAAGCGAGTGGAATAAAAGAAGGGATTGTACAAAAAAAGGATATGTAAAACAAAGTAAAAACGATAATGAGTCAGAAAGAGAAATAAAAACACATTATTCAGAGATAGACATTGAGATGATAAAGACTTCAAAATATTGGAGTGAAGAAGATGTAAAAAAAGATAGTCCAATAGGGAATAAAAACTTCGTATTAGCCTGTACAAATTGGGATATGGCATGTGCTTGCCCACAAAATTTTAATAAAGAGGGTATTCAAACAATACAATACAAAGGAAATACTTTTAAATTACATAGATGGTTTGAAACTTATCGTGCATTAACCTCACGAATTGAATTAAATAATGATATATTTTTGCAAGACTATTATTTCTTTGAAATAGAATGGAAACCAACAGAAATAATTTGGAGGGTAGGACGTGATGAAAATAATATGCAGGTTGTTGGATATATGAATGAAAATGTAACTTCAATTCCAAATAATCAAATGTTGGCAATTGTTACGCAAGAATTTCATTATTCAGATTGGTGGTTGCCAGAGATTTTTGAACAAGGTTTAATACCATTTAATCAAAAAGATTTAGAAGGTAAAATTTTTGAAATTATAATAGAGTAAAAAATATGAAAAGAATTGTATTGATTTTGTTAATGCTTGTGAATCTATTTTCACTCAACGCACAAGAAAACGAATTATTTAAAGACAGAGAGTATCCTCAATGGTTTAGCGATGCCAAATTAGGAATCTTTATTCATTACGGTCTTTATAGTGTTCCATCTTATAGTGATAAGGAACAATATGCCGAGTGGTTCTACAAGGGACTTATATCTGAAGATAGTCTAAGAATAAATTTCCAAAAAGAAGTTTTTGGAGAAAACTTTGAATATAGAGATTACAAAGATTTATTTAAGGCTGAACTTTTTGATGCAGCAGAATGGGCAGAACTTTTTGCAAAATCAGGAGCGAAATACATACTTTTTACTTCCAAACATCACGATGGTTATTGTATGTGGGATAGTGAATATGCGAAAGGTTGGTCTAGTGTAACTACAACGCCAAATAGAGATTTTTGTGCAGAATTAGCCGATGAGGTAAGAAAACGTGGCGTAAGGTTTGGCTTGTATTACTCGCTTACAGAATGGACAAATCCTCTGTATCGTTGGACCGTGGATACTAATATTAGTATTGACAATTATGTTGATAAACATTTAATTCCGCAATTCAAGGAATTAGTTGATAAATTCAAACCTTCTGTAATTTTTTCTGATGGAGATTGGGATTTTAATCACAAATCTTTTCGTAGTAACGAAATGGTGCAGTATTATTACGATGTTGTAGGTAAAGAAGGTATTGTGAATGACAGATGGGGTATAGGATTCAATCACGGATACTCAACACCAGAATATAGTTCTGGTATTATGGATAAAAATCGTCCTTGGGCAGAATGTAGAGGTTTAAGTCGCTCGTTCGCATTGAATAGAAATGCAGATTTAGAGACCTATTTAACAAGCGAAGATTTAATAAAACATTTCGCTCGCTTAGTTGCAGCAGGCGGAGGTTTAACAATAAATGTAGGACCAAGTGCAGATGGAAAAATTCCTTTGCTTCAACAAGAACGATTATTAGATTTAGGACAATGGATTAAGGTAAATGAAGAGGCAATCTATGGAAGCAGACCTTTTGAAACAGTTTATCAAAATCAAGATATGATAGCAAATAGGTTAGATGAAGAAATAAATTTTAATTGGGTGAGAAACTCTCCTTCAAAAGGGGTTTCGGAAGATAATTTCTCTATTTTTTGGAAATCAAATATTACTCCGACACAAACAGATACTTATACGATTTATTTAGAGGCTGATGAAGAAGCTGGATTAGAAATAAAAGATGATGAAGGTAAGACGATATTACGTTTAGCCTCTCAAAAAGAGGAAGTGAAACATAAAATTAAACTAAAAAAAGACCATAATTATACATTTGAACTTTCATATCAAGAAAAGACTCACGAAGCTGTTGTGAAATTATTTTGGGAGTGTTCTCAATTTGAAAAACAACCGATAAAATCTCAATGGAATGGAGAAGTATCTTGGGAGAATACATATGTTTGTTTTACAAAAAATAAAGGTAATCTTTATGCTATTAGTTTAGAACCAATAAGCAATTCTTTAACTTTTAAGTTAGACAAAGCTCCTGAGGTAGGAATGAAAATATATCTTTTAGGCGAAAGAACGATTGAAATACCTTGGCAATACGATTATGAAAATAATAAAATAACATTAGACACAAGAGAAATAACTCCTGCAAACATCACTACAAAAGGTGCATGGGTATTTAAATTAGACAATTATATAAATTATATTCAAAAATAAATGATAAGCATTTATTCACTTGCTTTATCAAAAACCTATGGTATAGGTACAGCAATTGCAAAAAAATTGCTGGAACTTTATCCTACGGCAGAGGATTTGTTTAACGAAACTCCAAAAGCCCTAAAAACTATATTTGGAACAAGAGAAAAAACAATAAGTGAAATATTGAATAAAACGATGTTTAGTGATTGTGAAAAAGAACTAAACTTTATAATAAAGAATGGAATAAAGGCTTATTTTTTAAAAGATGAAGATTATCCATATCGTTTAAAACAAATAGACGATCCTCCAATTTGTTTATTTGTTATGGGAAAAGGTAATTTGGATTTTAAAAGGACAGTAGCCATTGTTGGAACGAGAAATCCGAGCGATTATGGTAAATGGATAACATCAAATATTGTTCATTATTTACGACAATATAATGTTGCAACTATAAGTGGTCTTGCATACGGAGTTGATTCCATCACACATTTACGTTCACTTGCTGAGGGTATTCCAACATTTGGTGTATTAGGACATGGATTAGATAAAATATATCCTTCACAAAATTGGGATTTAGCAAAAGCCATGTGTGAAAAAGGGGCCTTAGTTTCAGATTTCTTTTCAGGTACTGATATATCTCCTCATAATTTTCCACGAAGAAATAGAATTATTGCAGGACTTTGCGATGCCTGTATTGTAGTTGAAAGCAAAATAAAAGGAGGTTCTTTGATTACAGCAAAATTAGCACAAGATTACAATAGAGAAGTCTTTGCTGTGCCGGGTAGATTAGGCGATGTAAATTCAGCAGGTTGCAATAAAATTATAGCAGACAATCAAGCAATAGATTTATGTAAATTAGAAAAAATTGCGGAAATTATGAATTGGACTCAATCCATAGATTCCCCAATCTCGATTCTTAAAAACGAGCATGATAACAAAGAAAATCAACTCTCTCCTACTGAGTTGAAAATTTATAAATACATAAAAGAAAATCAAAAAGCGAGTTTAGACTCTATGAACACACATTTCTCTTTTGGATTCTCCGTCTTAAACTCAGCACTTATGACTTTGGAATTAAAAGGATTTATAAAAATCCTACCAGGCAAAGTTTATGAAATATTATCTTAAAGAGATAAAAAAATAAATCAAAGAAATAAAAAAATAAATCAAAGAAATAATTTTTTAAAACAAAGAAAAAAAATAATGAATCAAAGAAATAATTTAACCAATTCAGAACTTGTTTTAGCAGCTGATAAATCTATGTATCACATACGCCTAAAACCAGAAATGATTGCCGATAATATTATTTTGGTTGGCGACCCTGCGAGAGTTGATTTAGTATCTTCGTTTTTTGATTCAAAGAAATATGAAATTCAAAATAGAGAAATACATTCTTTTACAGGAGAATACAAAGGTAAACCAATAACTGCAATCTCTACGGGCATGGGTGTTGATAATATAGACATAGTTGTAACCGAATTAGATGCATGTGTAAATATTGATTTAAACACCCGTGAAGTTTTATCAAAAAAACGCCAACTTAATTTAGTCAGATTAGGTACTTGTGGTTGCTTTCACAAAGAAATAGGAGTTAATCAATACATTGCCTCAAAGTATGCAATAGGCATAGACGGCATTATGTATTTTTATAAAAACAATGATGGAGTTTTAATTAAGGAATTGTCAAATGACTTTGTGAAATATATGAATTGGTCTAAGGATTTGCCAAAACCTTATGGAGTTGAAGGTAGCGAAAACCTATTAGAAAAAATTGCTTTTGATATGCACAAAGCAATTACAATAACTGCTCCTGGTTTTTATGGTCCTCAGGGAAGAAAAATAAGGCTTGATTTAGCAGATGAAACAATTAACTCAAAAATAGGAAGATTTATATTCAACAAAACAAAGGCAGCCAACTATGAAATGGAAACATCTTCTCTTTATGCATTAGGTAAAAATCTTGGACACAATGTATTAACAATTTGTAATGTGATTGCAAATCGCGAAACAGGGGAGTTTGTAGAGGATTATCATTCTTCAATGAAAAAATTGATAGAATTAGTATTAGAAAGAATATGAAATATTTGACTTTATTTTTATTTGCAATTTTATTTTCTATTACTTCTTGTAAAAAAACGGAGACTTATATAGATGTAGAGACAATGGCATCAATTATCATTGACTCTAAAAAAGCAGAAGTATTGGTTCAATCCGTATATAGTGATGTTGCAGATAAAGAAAATATACTAAAACAATTTAATAGCGATATTTTAGAAAAATATAACATTACAAATCAGGCCTATAATGAAAGTTTGGAATACTATATGAATAATCCAAAACAAATGAGTGAACTTGTAGATTGTTTAAAACAAAAAAACGCGAAATTAAATGTTGATTAAAGTATATGGTTCTGCAATTTCTGGAATTGTTGCAACAACAATAACAATTGAAGTAAATGTTGATAAAGGTATTAACTTTCTTTTAGTAGGCCTTCCTGACAATGCAGTGAAGGAGAGTCAGCAGCGAATAGCCTCGGCTTTAAATTATTATGGTTATAAAATACCTGGGAAAAAGATTGTTATAAATATGGCTCCTGCTGATTTGAAAAAAGAAGGATCTGCTTACGATTTACCTTTGGCAATAGGCATTCTTGGAGCTTCGGAACAAATTTGTACAGATAAACTTGCAGATTATATTGTTATGGGAGAACTTTCTCTTGATGGTTCTTTGAATAAAATTAAAGGAGCTTTGCCTATCGCTTTAGAAGCTAAGAAACAAGGATTTAAAGGAATAATTCTGCCAAAATGTAATGCAAAAGAAGCTGCGATAGTATCGGATTTAGAAGTTTTTGGAGCAGATACTATTTTAGATGTAATTAATTTTTTTGATGGACAGAATACTTTAGAGCGTACTTTTATAGATATTCACGAGGAGTTTGCGAAAAGTTTAGATAATTATGAATTTGATTTCATTGATGTAAAGGGACAAGAGAGTGTTAAACGAGCAATGGAAGTTGCAGCAGCAGGTTCTCACAATATTATTATGGTTGGAGCACCAGGAAGTGGGAAAACTATGCTTGCAAAACGATTACCATCGATTCTTCCTCCATTGACAATAGAAGAAGCATTAGAAACAACGAAGATTCATTCAGTTGCTGGCAAAATGAGTGTCAATCAATCCATTGTTTCAGTGCGTCCATTTAGGAATCCTCACCACACTATTAGCGATACTGCACTTGTAGGAGGAGGTTCTTATCCTCAACCAGGGGAAATTTCGCTTGCTCATAATGGAGTGTTATTTTTGGACGAATTACCTGAATTTAAGAGAAATGTATTAGAGGTTTTACGTCAGCCGATGGAAGAAAGAAAAATCACAATTGCACGAACAAAACAAACAAGTGAATATCCAGCAAGTTTTATGTTAGTTGCTGCGATGAATCCTTGTCCTTGTGGATATTATAATCACCCAACGCAAGCCTGTACCTGTGGATTAGGTGCTGTAAACAAGTATCTTAACAAAGTTTCTGGTCCTTTGTTGGACAGAATTGATATACAATTAGAGGTAGTGCCTGTCCCGTTTAAGGAACTCTCTACACTAAAAGAAGGAGAATCAAGTGAAGTGATAAGAAAACGCGTTATTGAAGCAAGAAAAATTCAACAAGAAAGATTTAAAGATTATCCAGATATACATTGTAATGCACAGATGAATACGGCTTTAATGAAAAAGTTTTGTAAAATACAACCTTCAGGAATGGAACTTTTACGAAATGTTATGGAACGTTTAGGACTTTCCGCTCGTGCTTATGATAGAATTTTGAAAGTTGCACGTACTATTGCCGATCTTGAAAAATGTGAAGATATTCAAGACGCTCATTTAGCAGAAGCTATAACTTACAGAAACTTAGACAGAGAAAGTTGGGGTAGGTAAAGGAAATATTTTGTTATGAAAAAGATAGTAGCAGTTATTGTTTTATTATTTGTTTATAATTCTTTGATTTTCTCGTCTAATCAAGTGCAAACTAATTTGGATTCAGCGAGTTATCTTATTAAGGCGACAACTGCTCTTATAAATCTTGATATTACTGAAAGCCAGTCAGTAAGAGTTTTTAAAGACACTTTGTTATTTGAAGAAGATTTCAATGATTTTTCACGACAAGGTCAAATAGGATTAGCAACTACTATAGGAGGAAATTCAGTGTTAACAATTTTACCAAGTTCAATGACCAAATTTCCCAATTGTAAAGCAAAAAAATTAAGATTAAGTCAAGATAATGCTTGCAATATTCAATATATAGATTCGAAATTTAGGACGCCAATACTCTCTATTCCAGAAAATTCTCAACTATCCTTTCGCGTAAAAAACGGCGGCTCTAATTCTCAACTCATAGTTAGAGATACCATTTTTTATTTAAAGAAAAACATAGATAGCGTTAAGGTGATTTATTTGGCAGCTTGTTCTTTTATTGAATTTAGCAAACAAAATGCTGATGGAAGTTCATTGTTGATAGATGATGTTAAAATTTTTTCTCCACGAGAAACGATAAGTTATAACTTAAATAATAATATTCTTAGTTTGCAGGACCTTATGCCTGAAACAAAATATTACATTGAAATTGTAAATCAAGATTCATCTATTGCGAATACTTATTACTTTATTACTGAAAAACAGATTGATAATTTTTCCCCTCAAGTATTAAATACAGATAGCGTACTTCTATCTTGGGTAAACAATGAAAATAATTCAACTTTCTTGCTTTCAGTAGATTCTCTTTCAAATGTAGCTGATGATTTGTTGTTTTCAAAGGTTGCAACTACTTCCTTGATTAATGTTGTTGAAATATTCAATCCTACAGAAAGAGATATATGTTTGAAAGATTATGAGTTTGTTGCATATCAGCATAATTCTATTGTTTCATCTACACCTTTGAGGTATTTATTTTTTGAAAAAGATAGTGTAAAAAGTAATTCATGTGTTTTAATTGCCTTGAATTCAAATATTTCTCCTTATGATTCTAATTTGATTGTTTATCCTATTCAATCAAATTCTGCCTTTTCAGGTGGGAATGATTCTTATTTACTTTTGAAAAAAGATTCTAATAATATATATGATACTATAGATTTGTTTGGACGAATAAAAAATTCTACTTCTGAGGCAGAACCACCTTCTTTTGCAAATTCTGTTTTAGTTAGGCAAAGTCATATTAAAAAAGGTGTAAAACATAACCCTATTAACGTGGATAGTGTTTATTCTCAGTGGGATATTAATGAGTTTAATCTTGAAAATATTAATTCAATACTTGGTAATCATACAATAAACCCATCAATAGATATACATAATATAAATAATTTGTCTTTGTGTATCGAGCAAGATTCTATATATCTAAATAATGTTGATTTTGACGGAGTGTATAGTTGCCAAATAAAGAATAATGAAGATATTATTGCTACAACAACTTTTAGAATGGGCAAGAAAATAAATGCTGTATGTTCAGGAGATTGGAATGATTCAACGATTTGGGAGAATGGAGTGTTACCAAATGCTCTGGATAAAGCTATTTTACCTCGTGGGATTAAGGTAAATATCCCTCAAAATACAATCGCTCAATGTGCAGAATTGGTAATAAATTCAGATTATTCTACTTGTGATACTGTTAATAAAGCAGAAATTAAAAATTATGGTAGTTTATTAGTAAGAAAAAGTGTTGTAAAATCGTATTTTTCAAGATTTTCTAATCAAGAAAATGATTTGATGTTTGTGGGTTTGCCAATAAATATTTCAAATAAAGATTGCGAAGATATATTTAATGGTTTTAACATTGAAGAAGGAGAAAACTTGTATTATTGTAAAGAGAATTATTCTCCAATGAGCTCTACGTGGATTGCTTACAATGAAAATCTTGAAGATTCTAACTTTTTTAAGCAAAATCTTGGTTATTTACTTTCCTATTCTCAAAATAAAGAATTGGAATGGGAAGGAGATTTGTTTTTTGCAGAGGAATTGGAATTGTTAAATAATGCATCTTATAGTGAACAAGGAGGAAATGGTTATCATCTTTGTGCGAATCCTTATCCGTTTTCGGTGAATTATAATAATTTTTCTAAGAATAATATTGCTGGAATGTGGCTCTTAAAACCCGAAACAGGACAATATATACCTTATAATCCTAATGAACCTTTTTTATTTGTAATTCCTCCTTTTGTTGGTTTTATGACAAAGGTAACATCCAATGAAAATTTATTAAAAATTCATAAGCAAGAGTTGCAAAATCAAGAAAATTTGATTACAAATATAGATAAACTTCATCTAAATTTTGTGTATGAGGGAGGAGAAGATGATTTTAAAGTTTATTTTAGAGAAAATGTTTCTGAAAGCATAGATGATTATGATGTTTATAAACTTTTTAGTTTTTCAAAAGCTCCTGACATATATTCTAATTATGAACAAAAAGATTTGTCAATTGTTTCTCTTCCATTGTGGAATGATTCTGTTATCATACCTTTTACATGTGGTTTTAAAACTATATCTAATTATGAGCTAAATATGAGAAGTTTCCCTCAAAATGTTTTAAGGGCAGAGTTGTATGATGATAGTAATGAATTTTTGACAGATTTTGTTCAAGATAGCTCTTATATTTTTCAGCCATTGTCAAATAATGAGGAAAAACATTTTGTATTGAAATTGTATTCTTTTGATTTGGATTTAGCACAAGTAGATGATGTGTGTGATTTTAAAATCATACAAAATGGAGATATTATAAAAGTAATATCAAATGATAAAATAGAAAGTGTTTGTTTATATGATATGAAGGGAGTAATGGTTTCAGAATCAAAAACTAATAATATAAAAATTCCTAAGATTGGGTCGTATTTACTTCGGTTTGAAATTAACAATGAAATATATTCACGTAAGATTATTTATTTAAAATAAATAGAAAATTTTTATAAGAAACAGTCTTTTTTGTATTTTTGTAGTTTGATAAAATAGACAATAAATAAAATGGAAAGAAAAGTAAGAGTTAGATTTGCCCCTTCTCCAACAGGACCATTGCACATTGGTGGAGTTAGAACGGCTTTGTATAATTATTTATTTGCAAAACAAAATGGTGGTGACTTTATTCTAAGAATAGAGGATACCGATCAAACAAGATTTGTTGAAGGAGCTGAGGATTATATAGTAGAATCATTCAAATGGTTAAGCTTGAAATTTGACGAAGGCGTGGGAATAGGTGGAGAATATGGACCTTA
>CALEFF010000004.1 GCA_937876865.1 uncultured Bacteroidales bacterium
GTTATTTTTTTCTTACGTTTGCGGATAGTGATTTTTTTAAGAATAGACTAAAAATAATGAGAAAAACAAGTAATCAATCCCCACTTATATCGGTTGTTCTACCCGTTTATAATGGAGAAAAGACTATTCGACTTTGTGTTGATAGTATGTTAGCACAGGATTTCAAGGATTTTGAATTAGTGATTGTTGATGATGGCAGTAAGGATAATAGTCTTGGAATTATAAAACAAGAATATTCTAAATTTTCTAATGTAAAAATTTATTCAAAAGCTAATGGTGGGGAATCAAGTGCAAGAAATTATGGAGTAGATAGGGCAGAAGGAAAATGGATTACATTTATTGACCAAGATGATTTTGTGGATTCCAACTATCTTTCTTCGTTTATGCAAAAGGAAGCGTTAAGAGAGGATACTTTCTATGTTGTTGGAGAAAAAGAAGGTTTTAGTATAGATTCTTTAAAGCCACAATACAATATTTATGCCTCAGGAGAAACCAATGAAACTATGCTTCAATTACTCTCAAATAATGGGACAACTTGGGGAAAGCTGTTTTTAAGGTAGCGATTGATAAAAAATAATATTCGATACAATGAAAACGTATTTTATGGTGGAGATAAACTCTTTACAATGCAATATGCTGCTTTTATAAATCGAGTGATATACAACGAAAAAACTTTTCCTTATAACTATGTAAACAACTTTAATCCATCAAAATTTATGAAAGATTTTGAGAAAGAAATGACAAATTTTCTTGAAATAGAAATAAACTTAAAAAAATCATTTTCCCCACGCTTTCAATATCAATGGTTAGTTGTTCATCTTAAACTTTTAGTACTTTCAATCTATGCTCGCTATCATAAATCAAAAGAAAGAAAAGAAAAATTAGAGATTGTGAAAAATCATATCAATGAAAATAATGACTTTGTTAAGGTTTTGGCAATTCAAAATTGGAAATCAAAAATTATTTTCAATGCACTAAGTAATAAACCTTGCTATTTAATAGACTTTTTCTTGTCTGTGTTTATACCAATGATAGTTTGGACGTTTGCAAACAAAAGAATACCATTTTTTATTAAGCGATTGCTAAAATCTTTCGCATAAATCATACAAAAAAAGCGTTGAAATTTTTCAACGCTTTTTGTTTTTATTTTATTAAGAATGTGTATTCGTCCCAGTGTTTTAAGGCCATACCTGTTCCTCTTGCGACTGCTCTTAGCGGATCTTCGGCTACGTGAACAGAAAGTTTTGTTTTGTTTTGTAATCTCACGTCTAAGCCTTTCAACAAAGCACCTCCTCCTGCAAGATATATACCTGTGTGATATATATCAGAGGCTAATTCTGGCGGAGTCATTGCTAAGGCTTCTAAAACTGCACTTTCTACTTTTGCAATACTTTTATCCAACGCGTGAGCAATCTCTTTGTAGTTTACAGACAATTCTTTTGGAATTCCTGTCAAGACATCTCGTCCTTGAACAGCGAAATCGTCAGGTGGATTTTCCAAATCTGGAATTGCAGCACCAACTGCCTTCTTTATTCTTTCAGCCATACGTTCTCCAATGTGGATATTGTGTTGTTTTCTCATGTATTCTACAATATCTCTATTGAATTCATCTCCTGCTATACGGATTGATTTATTACAAACAATACCTCCTAAGGCTATAACTGCAATTTCGCTTGTTCCTCCTCCTATATCAATAATCATATTGCCCTCTGGCTCCAATACATCAATACCTATACCGATTGCGGCAGCCATTGGCTCGTGAATAAGACGAACATCTTTTGCTCCTGCTTGTTCTGCTGCATCTCTAACGGCTCTTTCTTCTACGTTTGTAATACCAGAAGGAATACAAATAACCATTTTTAAAGATGGTGGTACAATTGTTTTTCTTAGATTCATCATTTTGATAAGTTCTCTAATCATATCATTAGCCATATCAAAATCTGCAATCACTCCATCTCTCAATGGTCTTATGGTTTTTATGTTTTCGTGTGTCTTACCGTCCATTTGCATAGCACGTTTCCCAACTGCTATGATTTTTTTGGTGGTTTGATCAACCGCTACAATCGATGGCTCATCTACAACAACCTTATCGTTGCAAATTACAATCGAATTGGCGGTTCCTAAGTCTATTGCGACCTCTTTGGTCAAAAAAGAAAATAATCCCATTTATCTAATTTCTTGTTTTGCGTTATTTTACGTTCTTTTATTTTTTGAGTTTCAAAATCCAATGACTTTTTTAGTGTTTGAAATGTCTAAATCCTGTTATTGCCATTGCTATTGCGTTTTCTTGACAATAGTCTATTGTTTTTTGATCATTAACACTTCCTCCTGGTTGAATGACTGCTTTTATTCCTTCTTTGTCTGCGATTTCTACACAGTCAGGAAAAGGGAAGAAAGCATCAGATGCCATTACTGCTCCTTGTAAATCGAAGTTGAAACTCTTTGCTTTTTCAATTGCTTGTCGTAAAGCATCAACTCTTGATGTTTGACCTGTTCCGCTCGCACAAAGTTGTAAATCTTTTGCAAGTACAATTGCGTTTGATTTTGTATGTTTTACAATCTTGTTTGCAAAGATTAAATCTTCTTTTTGTTTATCTGTTAATGGAGTTGATGTGATTGAAGATAATTCTTCTACTTTTTCAGTTTTGTTGTCTTGCTCTTGAACCAATACTCCATTTAAAGCAGAACGGAATTGCAAAGGATTTTGCTCGCAAGCTTTGCGTTTAAGAAGTATTCTGTTCTTTTTACATTTTAATATTTCTAATGCCTCAGCTGAATAGTCAGGAGCGATACATATTTCCATAAATAAACTATTCATTTCTTCGGCAGTTTCTTTGTCAATAGGACGATTGCAAACTAAAACGCCACCAAAAGCCGATACATTATCGCATGCTAAAGCTGCAACGTAGGCTTCTTTCAATGTAGGACGTGTTGCAATTCCGCAAGCATTGTTGTGCTTGATTATAGCGAAGGTTGTGTCTTCAAAATCATCAATCAATCTGCACGCAGCGTCAATATCTCCAATATTGTTATAAGAAATTTCTTTTCCGTGAAGTTGTTCTACAAACGAATCTAAATCTCCAAAGAACATTCCTTTTTGATGAGGATTTTCTCCATAGCGAAGAACCTTTGCTTCATTGTAACTTTCTTTGAAAGCAGTAAGATTAGTTTCTCTGTTGAAGTAATTGAAAATTGCAGTATCATAATCAGAACTTTCCATAAAGGCGTATGTTGCAAAACGTCTTCTTTCTTCCAATGTAGTAAAGCCATTGTTTTTGTTAAGTATGTCTAAAAGTTCTGCATAATGATTTACAGAAGGCACAATCACGACATCTTTGAAGTTTTTAGCCGCTGCACGAATTAAAGAAATACCTCCTATATCTATCTTTTCGATTATGTCTTGTTCAGGAGCGTTACTTGCAACTGTTTTCTTGAAAGGATATAAATCCACAATAACTAAATCTATATTTGGAATGTTATATTCCTGTACTTGTTGAATATCAGTTTCGTTATCACGTCTTGAAAGAATTCCTCCAAAGACTTTTGGGTGTAAAGTCTTAACTCTACCTCCAAGAATAGAAGGATAAGAAGTTAAACCTTCAACTGTTTTTGCTTTTATACCCAAATTAACTATGTAATCATAAGTTCCGCCTGTTGAATAAATCTCTACTCCAAGCGAATCTAATTTTTTTACTATTTCATCTAAGCCATCTTTATAAAAGACCGAAATTAAAGCTCCCTTTATCTGTTTCATCACTAATTGATTTTTATTACAAACTATTTAAGTCTGCAAAGTTAAGAAATAACTCTAAGAAATAGAAAAATAAAGCAAAGAAAAAATTAAATAAAGCAAAGAGTCAAGGAAATAGAAAAGGCGTTTCGGATAATTGAAACGCCTTTTCTGTTTATTGTCTTATTCTTTTATAAGTTTCCTTAAAACTGCCTTATCATTATTTATTAGTCGCAAGTAATAAGCACCACTTGGCAATGATTCAATATTTATTGTCTTTGCATTAGAGAAAGTAAAGATAGTTTTTCCTATTAAGTCTATTACTTCTACCTTTTCTATTGCTTTACTGAAAGTAATTTCGCTTTTTGTTGGATTAGGGAAGAAAGAAATGCTTTCTGCTTCTGCTTCTAATAAAGAAGATTCATCTATTAAAGCAAAGTTTGCAACAAAACTTGTGTCGCTTGTAAGAGAAACAAGTCTTGGGTTTTCTGTATTGCCGTCATTCCAAGAAAGGAAAACATAACCCTCGTTTGCAGTTGCAGTAAGAGTAGCAGTAGAGCAGTTGTTTTCTATCGCAACGCTACCAAAAGCATCGTTGTTTA
>CALEFF010000005.1 GCA_937876865.1 uncultured Bacteroidales bacterium
TTTTGACTTATGGGCATAAAAAAAACGTGGGACTTTTTTCTTATCGTAATCTGAGGTTCTGGACTACCTAACATACCGAACAAGAAAAGCCCACGATATTACTCGTGAGCGTTCTTGGCTTATTCTTATGGTATGTATGCTGAAATTGTCCAGATTTCAGATTACCAATTATAAGCTAAAACGCTATTTTATGTCGTAAAAATTTACTTAGTCTTAATTATAATTATTCTTTGTCTCCTTTTTTTCCTCCTCTTCTAAGGGTTAAAAACTCAATTCGAGGGCAAAAGTAATACAAGTTTTTGTTTTGACAAAATTATTTTTGGTTCTTTTTTGGTTCTTTTTGCTTTTTGTTTTCTAAGTTCAAAAAATATGGAAATCAGATTTATTTTGCCAAAATTTCAAAACCGATTTTTTAGCAAAAATTTTAACGAAAATTGACGAAAAATAAGGGTAAATTTTGCGAAATTTTGACTAATTTTTACGAAAAGCCGATTTAAATTTTCAAAAGTCCTAATTAAATTTTTAAAAATCGGCTTTTCGTTGATCAAAAGTCCTGACTTTTTTGGCAAAAAACAAAGAAAAAATACACTAAAACAAGGACTTTTTTGGCAAAATTAAGGCTTAAAAAAGTTAAGTCTTTGATTTAGTGAATTTTAGTTAAAGGCTTATATTTTCAAAATTTACAATCAAAAATCTTTTGCTTGAAAATATCGCACGCATTAGGCGTTAAGTCGAGGGAAAACATTTTTATTTTAGTCTTCAAGGACTATTTCTAAGATTGCTTTTCCGTATTTTTCAAATTTCTTTTCACCAAAGCCTTTGAGTTTTAAAAGGTCTTCTTTGGTTTGTGGGTGATGTTTTACTATTTCTTCAAGGGTTGTATTTGTCAATATCCAAAAGGCTGGTAGTTTTTCTTCTTTTGCTTGGTTTAGTCTCCATGTTTTTAGTCTTTGATAGAGGTCGTCAAGTTCTAAGTCTTTGTTTTTTGGTTTTTCTTCTTTGATTTCTTTTATTGTTTCAATGAAGTTTTTATAGGATTTTAGTTCTAATTTATCTCCTATTGCTAATAGTTTGCATTTATAGGAAAGAAAGTTTTTAATTTCAAAGTCTTGTTCTATCAAGTAGTTGAATAGTCTTTGTTTGAGTTCTACTTCTATCATAAATTCTTGCAATACCTCTTCTATGTCTTCTTGTCCTATGTATTCTTCTATCTCTAATTTTGAAAGGAAATAGACAAGTGAAAAGATTGATTGCATTTTGTCATAGAAATATTTGGAGGCTTTTACTGCTCTTTCGTATAGTGGGGTGGTTTCTAAGTTTGGTAGAAAATATTCTATTGCTTTGTCTAATTGTGTTTGGAATCTATCTGCTACAAGAATGATGTCTAAGAGTATTTCTTCGTAATAAGATTTTATTGTTTGGAAGTTATCTCCTATTTCGCTTTTTAAATAAATTTCACTTAGTTCAAAGAGTTTTGCATTGTAGGCTTTGATTTGATTTAGGTCGAATACGTCTTTCAAATTTTGTGCATAGTAAAGGAAGTTGTCTTTTAAGAATCCTTTTTCGGTTGGTTGGTTTTCTTGTTGTTCTATATTAAAGTTATCAATCAAGACATCGGTTATAACAGCGTGAGGATTAAAGCGTTTTGATAAGTGTAATCCTTCTAAACTTCTACATCTGCTTAGTGCAACATAGAATTGACCGTGAGCAAATGAGTTATCGGCATCTATAATTGCTTTTTCAAAGGTTAAGCCTTGACTTTTGTGAATTGTAATCGCCCAAGCGAGTTTTAAAGGGTATTGTGTGAAAGCCCCTATTACTTCTTGCTTGATTTCTTTCGTCTTTTTGTTTAGTTCATATTTGTATCTCTCCCACGTATATTTTGTTACCTCTATTCTTTGTCCGTCTTCGTCTTTTTCTACTATGATTTTGTTTTCTCCAAGCTCCACTACCTTGCCTATTGTGCCGTTATAGTATCGGCGTTTCTCTCCATAAGGTGCGTCATAGTCGTTTTTTAGAAACATTACTTGAGCTCCCTCTTTCAATTCTAATGTTTCGGCGTTTGGAAACAATCTACTATCAAATTCTCCTTCAACCTCTGCTGTGTAAAAATATGACTCTGAATCGATAAGCATTAGTTTATCTTCATTTATCTTGTTTGCTTGATGATTGTGAGAGCAAAGAATAATGTAGCCTTTATGGTCTTGTGATAATATTAAGGGGTTGTATCTTTTATTTAGGTCTTCTATTATTTCTTGCGTGATTATGTTGTCGCGAACGTGGTTTAGAATATTTATAAATTTTGAATCGCTTTGACGATATATGTGTTCTAAGGTTATTGTTTGATAACGCGTTTCTTCTAACACTTTTGCTGAAAAGAAATATGGTGTTTTATAGAATTGAGATAGGAAATCCCATTCTTCTTGTTTTGCTACGGGTGGCAATTGACTCAAATCACCTATCATTAATAGTTGAACGCCTCCAAAGGGTTTGTGTCTTTGTGAAAAACGTAGCTTTCTTAACAAAGTATCTATTTGATCTAAGACATCGGCTCTAACCATTGAGATTTCATCTATAATGATTAGTTCGAGGCTTCTAATCAAATTGACTTTATCTACACGCATTTTTTTATGCTTTATAGTCCTTCCCGGAATATATGGCATAAAATCCAATTGAAAAAAGGAGTGAATAGTCACTCCTTCGCAATTCAATGCCGCAATACCTGTCGGTGCAAGTACTACGTAACGTTTAAATAATGTATTTCTAAGACTTTTTAAAAAAGTTGTCTTGCCTGTACCTGCTTTTCCTGTAAGAAACACATTGACATTTGTTTGTTCAATGTATTTTCTTGCAAATTCTAATTGAGGATTCTTTCCCAAAATTATTTTCTTGCTATTACTTTCTTTGCAGCTTCAACAATATTCTTTGCCTTTAAGCCATATTTTTCCATTAAAGCATCAGGTGTTCCACTTTCTCCAAAAGAATCGTCAATTCCTATAAACTCCATAGGTTTTGGATTCTCTCTTACAAGAAGTTGTGCTATGCTTTCATTCAATCCTCCATTGAATTGATGTTCTTCGCAACCAACAACACAATTTGTCTTGGCAACTGATTTCAAGATTGCTTCTTTATCAAGTGGTTTTATTGTGTGAATGTCAATTACTTCTGCACTTATGCCTTCTTCTTCTAAGATTTTTGCTGCTTGAAGTGCTTCCCAAACTAAGTGTCCTGTTGCAACAAGTGTTACATCTTTTCCTTCTGAAAGCACAATTGCTTTTCCTATTTCAAATGGCATATCTTCTGGAATGAAAACCGGAACTTTTGGTCTTCCATAACGAATATATACCGGTCCGTTGTATTCTGCTGCTGCAATTGTTGCTGCAATTGTTTGATTATGGTCGCAAGGATTCAACACTACCATATTTGGCAACATTTTCATCATTCCTATGTCTTCCAAGATTTGATGTGTTGCTCCGTCTTCGCCTAATGTTATTCCTGCGTGTGAGCCTGCTATTTTTACATTTGTATTTGAATAAGCTACTGCTTGACGTATTTGGTCGTAAACACGTCCTGTTGAGAATGCTGCAAAGCTACTTGCAAATGCTACTTTACCACTTAATGCTAATCCTGCTGCAATGCCAATCATATTCGCTTCTGCAATTCCGCATTCTATCATTCTTTCAGGAAATGCTTCTTGGAATAAATCCATTCTTACCGAACCTATAAGGTCAGCACATAATGCAACTACATTTTCATTTCTTTTTCCTGCTTCTAAAAGACCTACTCCAAATCCTGAACGTGTGTCTTTACTTCCTAATTGAGGATATTCTTTCATATTTCGTGTTATTTATTTTGCTAAATTGATTGTTGTGGTTTTATTTGATTCTATCTTAAATTCTTTAATCTGAGTAAGTGAGGATTTATTGGCGTTCTTATCTCTTAAAACTACCATATATTGTCCTGGTAATAAGGTTATGTTTTCGGTTTGCAAGCCTTCTTCAAGATTACACACCCATTTTGTTTCTTCACTGTCTTTTACAAATATGCTTCCTACTGTTTCCAATTTGCCTTTGTTCAAAACAAGTATTCCTGAGGCTGGAATCTCAATTGTTGTTGTTGAACTTTGTCCTATTTCTACGTTTTCAATTTTTAATTTTGGTAATGTAAGAATTTCTAAGTCATATTTGCCCACCAAATACTTCTCAACCTTGTCTAATTCTTGTATATTGACCGTTTCAACCTTTCCACTCTCTCTTATAATTGCTGAAATATTATTATTTTTCAATTTTGATTTATCGGAAAATCTTATAACCATATTTCCTTGTGGGGTTTTGATTGGTATAATTGTATGTCTGCCAACTTTTAGCTGTATATTTTCTACCTTAACCGGTGGAAGAGTGTGTACAACTACATCATAATTTAATAAAGGGTCTAAAATCAAAGTATCAGATAATCCTTTGGCATTTAAAGTGTGCATAAAGGTATATTTTAACTGCTTACTTTGGCTGTCGTAAAAAGTCATAGGAATATTAGTCTCACTTGGCTCCATATTAGAGTCTAAAAGATTGACTTGTGTGGTGGTATTGTTGAAGATTTGCGAAACAATATTGTTTAATGCCTTTGAGAATTCTATTTCATTGTTTACTTCATAGTATGTACCCGCACATTCAAATTCTTCTCTCAATCCTTTGCCTATGCCTATTATGAATGGTTTAAGAAATGCTCCTTTTTTCTGCAATTGTTTTGAAGCTTTGCAAACATCTCCCGAACATTCGTCTATTCCATCTGTGATAAGAATTATTATATTTCTTGCATTATCGCTTTCTGGAAAGTCTTTGACGCATTTTTCTAACGTATAGGCTATTGGGGTTGTCCCTTTGGGAACTAAGGCTTTGAGTTTTGATTTTATTTGCTCTGTGTTGTTTGGATAAAAACTTACTTCTAATCTTGTGTCATCGCAGTTTTGTGGAGGATAGTCCTTAGTGTGTCCGTAGGCTCTTAATGCCATTTCAACACTTGGCTTTCCTGATAAAGTATCTACAATGTTTGATAAAAGATTTTGAGCAATTTTTATTTTAGTATTGCTTTGCCACATTCCGTACATTGTGTTGGAACAATCTAAAATAAAAAGAATTCGTGTTTTTTGATAGGAATCCTCACGCATCACTTTCACTCCTCGCATTTGTGCAAAGAGAGAAAGTGTTGCGAGATTTATCGCTAAAAATAATACAAAATATTTTGTAAGTTTTGTTCTCAAAGGACAAGGTTTTTTTAATAATCTCCTAATGTTTCTTTTAATTGAGAGAGTGCTTGTTGTGCTTGCTCATCGTTTGGAGGTGTTCCGTGCCATTTGTTTTTGTTTTGCATAAAATCAACTCCATATCCCATTTGGGTTTGCATAAGTATTACAACAGGTTTTCCTTGTTTTGTTTGTCGTTTTGCTTGATTTAATCCTCGTATTGTATCTTCCATGTCATTACCATTCATTTCTACAATACTCCAATCAAATGCTTCAAATTTTGCTCTTAGATTGCCAAGTGAACATACTTGATCGGTTGATCCGTCTATTTGCAATCCGTTTACGTCTATTATTGATATTAAATTATCTACTTTATTTGCTCCTGCAAACATTACTGCTTCCCAAATTTGTCCTTCTTGTAATTCTCCATCTCCGTGAAGTGTATAGACTAATTTGTCGCATGAGTTGAATTTCTTTGCTAAGGCTGCTCCTATTCCTACGCTTAAACCTTGTCCAAGTGAGCCTGAGGCTTGTCTTACGCCGGGAAGGTTGTCGTGAACACTTGGATGTCCTTGCAAACGTGTGCCTAATTTTCTAAATGTTGCAAGTTCCGAAACAGGAAAGTAACCTCTACGTGCTAAAACGCTATATAAAACTGGTGAGATATGTCCGTTTGATAGGAAAAACATATCTTCTCCTTTTCCTTCGCGTTTAAAGTTTGCTACATCTAAGTCCATTATTTCAAAATACAAGGCTGTCATTACGTCTGCACAGCCTAAGCTTCCTCCTGGGTGGCCTGAGGAAACTGAATTGGTCATTCGTATTATGTCTCTTCTAACTTGTGTTGCGATGTCTTTTAATTCGGTAATTGTTGCCATTATTGCTACTTTTTAATTTGTTGCAAAGGTAGTCATTTTTATGGAACTGACAAACGTTTTCTTATCTTATAAGCATCAATTCGCCTTTTTGAGTTGCGGTTACTCCGTTTTTATTTGTGAATTTCACTATATAAATATAGACTGCCATTGGTTGAGGATTGCCTTTATAAGTTCCGTCCCAACCTTCTTCTATGTTGTTGGTTGTAAACATCATCACTCCGTTAGAATTGTAAATGTCCATTCTAAATTCTTTCAATTCTATTGGTGCTGGCTTGAATATACTGTTTCTATCTCCTGAACTTGGAGTGAAGGCATTTGGCATTTCTATTCTTACTTTTTGAATTTGCTCTTCTGTCTCTGGTGATTTTTCTACTTTTTGTTCTACTATGGGCTTAACTTCTACTTTTTCAATAGCCTTTTGTGGTTTTGTTTCTGCTATTTTAGGAATTTGTATTTGAGGTTCTTGTTTTACTGCTATTGGTTTTACTTCTTTTGTTTCTGTTTCAACTACTTGTTGTTCAGCAAGATTTGTTTGCTCTAAATTTTCCTTTGATTTTTCCGATTTTTTCTTTGTTTTTTCTATTTTTTTCTTTGAAAAATTTTCATTTTTCTTTGATTTTTTTTCTTGTTGTTTTACAAGTGGTTTTTCTATCTTAGTGGTTTGTGTAATTTGCTTTGTTTGAGGCTCTTGCGATGGTGTGAAAATCAACACTCCCGCAAAGGCTACAAGCAAAAGAGAGCTTATTAAGATTGCTGTCTTTAAGAAAAAGTGATTGGGCTGTATTTGTTTTTCTATTTTTTGCCACATTTTTGGATTAGGTGCTTCTTCGTAGTTTTCTAATCGTCTTTTTATTTCTTCAAAATTAAAGTCTTTATTTTCCATCTTTCTATTTATTTTGCTTTGTTAATATGTTTTTTAAATTATTCTTTGCTTTGTAATTTAATCCTCTTAGGGTGCTTTCGTTTTCTTGTAGTTGTTGCGAGATTTCTTTATAGGAATAGCCTTCTATTTCTACCATATTGAAAATCATTCTTTGTCTATCGGGTAGTTGATTTATGGCTTCGAGTATTTCTTGATTAGATATTTCGTCTAATTGTAAGGGTAATTCTCCTATTGCTATTGATTCTAAGTCGGTGTTTAGGTTTGCTTTGTCGTAACGATAGTAATTGAGTGCGAAATTAACAAAGAGTTTTCTCAACCATGCTCCTAAGGGACCTTGAAAGTTGTATTTATGAATCTGATCAAAAGCCTTAATAAAAGCATCTTGAAACATATCCTCGGCATCTTGACGATTGCGAGCATATCTCAAACAAATACCAAAAAGCATTGATGAATAAGTGTCATATAGTGCCTTTTGTGCTTTGGGATTCTTCTTAATGCACTTTTCTACGAGTTCTTTTTCTGTTAATTTCATCAACCCTATGACACTATTTAAAGGAATTTTGTTGCGGAAAGACTTATTTTTTCAAATAAGAGGGAGAATATTTTGTTATTCTCCCTCTTTTGTTTGTTACTTTATTTCTATACTGAATATATCTTTGCTAACAATCTCTGGTATATCTACATTGATTCCTGGTGGGACATCAAAAGTAAGATCATCTTCTGTTTCATTTGGATAAAAACATACAATATTATTTACAATCCATTTTCCTTTCGGTATATTAGTTACAAGAATATTTTCATCTATAACATATTCACAATTACATATCCAAGTGTTAAACCATTTTTCGTAAAGGTAAATGGTGTCATTGGAAATAACAACATCAAGTCGGGTAACAGAGGGCTTATCTCCATGAGCTGTTCCTGTAAGTCTTGAATTTTTCTTCTTTAACAATAAACTATTATCATTAACTACACAGCTAATAGATTCTTGTGGAGTTGTTGGAAAATCCCAAACAGATATTAAATCTCCTACATAAGTGTACTTTGCCTCTATTTCTTCTTGGTCTGGCTCACAGCTTATGAAACCAAACGAAATTACTACTAAAAATATAGCAAGTAATAAATCAATCTTTTTTTTCATATCTTTTTATATTTTTATTTTCAATTATTAAAAAGCCGATTTATTTGCGATAGATAAAATACCTATCGTCTTACCAGCCATAAAGAATACAATCCAATATATTCGTATTTCATAAATAAAAAAGAAGAAAGTATTTCGCAGGCAAATTTATGAATATTTTTTAGAAGAAAGAATATTATTATAAAATAAAAGAAAGTGCGACATCTATAAGCCGAGTTCTGTCGAGTTCTATCATTAATCTACTACTTATCTCACGATAAGTCTCTAACGACCTACCCCTCGGAAAGGACGAGCAGCCCTTATTTTCCGATATACTTGGTCTTTCAACTCATAAGGTTTACCCATTTGACTTATCACTAAATCAAATCGTGAGCTCTTACCTCACATTTTCACCCTTACCTTTTGCAAGGCGGTTATTTTCTGTGGCACTTGCTGTCAAGTTTCTTCAACTTGCCTACCCGTTAGGTAGTATGATGCTCTGTGTTGCTCGGACTTTCCTCTCGAAGTTTTACTTCCAGCGATAGAACAATGCC
The DNA here is from genome assembly GCA_937876865.1 of uncultured Bacteroidales bacterium. Taxonomy (GTDB): domain Bacteria; phylum Bacteroidota; class Bacteroidia; order Bacteroidales; family P3; genus Onthomorpha. The sequence goes on from CALEFF010000005.1 coordinate 8,675, forward strand.
GCACTTATCTTTCTTTTATTCTTTTTGAGCTGCGTTTGCTGCTCTTTTTCTTGCTACTTCATCAAGAAGTATTTTTCTTATACGTAAGTGATTTGGTGTTATTTCCAAATATTCGTCTTCTCCTATATATTCCATTGATTCTTCTAAGGAGAATTTTGTTGCTGGTGCGATGCTTACTTTTTCATCTGCCCCTGCTGAACGCATATTTGAAAGTTTCTTTGTGATTGTAAGGTTTACAACTATGTCATCAGGACGTATTCCTTCTCCAACTACCATTCCTGTATAGACTTCTTCGCCCGGTGAAACAAAGAATCGTCCTCTGTCTTGTAATTTATTGATTGAGTATTCTATTGCTGGACCTGTCTCTTTTGCAATCAAGGCTCCCATTCTCCTACCTCCTATTTCTCCTTTCCAAGGTTCATAACCTTTTAATCTATGTGCCATTATTGCTTCTCCTTCTGAAACTGTAAGCACATTATTTCTCAATCCTATGATTCCTCTTGAAGGTATTGTAAATTCTATATGTGTTCTATCGCCTTGTGGTTCTATTGAATCGATTTCTCCCTTACGCATTGTTACCAATTCTATTACTTTTCCGGCAAAAGCGTCTGGTACAACAATTGTAAGTTGTTCAACAGGTTCACATTTCACTCCATCTATTTCTTTTATAATGACTTTTGGTTGTCCTACTTGTAATTCGTATCCTTCTCTACGCATTGTTTCAATAAGAATTGAAAGATGCAGAATACCTCTTCCGTAAACTATCAATGAATCTGGTGAATCTGTTTCTTCAATACGCATTGCAAGGTTTTTTTCTAATTCTGCGTAAAGTCTTTCTCTTAAATGGCGTGAGGTAACAAACTTTCCGTCTTTTCCATAGAAAGGAGAATTATTGATTGTGAAAAGCATACTCATTGTAGGGTCATCAACTTTTATTGGTTTTAATGGTTCCGGATTTTCTACATCACAAACCGTATCTCCAATATCAAAGTTTTCTAATCCTAATATTGCACATATTTCTCCCGCTTGAACTTCTGATTTGATTTTTTCTTTTGCTAAACCTTCAAAAACATATAATTCTTTGATTTTTGAACGTAACATTTCTCCATTTGCTTTTGCTAAGGTTACGTCTTGACCTGCAATAAGTGTTCCTCTATGCAATCTTCCAACTGCAATACGACCTACGTATGAGGAAAAGTCGAGTGAGGAAATCATAAGTTGAGTTGTTCCTTCTGTTGTTTTATATGCTGGAATATGTTCTATGATTTGATCCAAAAGATAAGAAACATCTTCTGTTGGTTTTTGCCAATCTTCACCCATCCAACCTTGTTTTGATGAACCATAAACGGTTGGAAAATCCAATTGTTCTTCTGTCGCTCCAAGATTGAACATTAAGTCAAATACTTTTTCTTGTGTTTCAATTGGATTGCAATTTGGCTTATCTACCTTATTGATAACAACTATTGGTTTAAGGTTTAATTCAATTGCTTTTTGAAGAACGAAACGTGTTTGTGGCATTGGTCCTTCAAAAGCATCAACAACCAACAATACTCCGTCTGCCATATTCAATACTCTTTCTACTTCTCCTCCAAAATCGCTGTGGCCCGGAGTATCGATTATATTTATTTTAAAATCCTTATAACGAATAGAAACGTTTTTTGAAAGAATTGTGATTCCTCTTTCACGCTCTAAGTCGTTATTGTCTAATATTAAATCTTTTGTTTCTTGATTTTCTCTAAATAATTTTGCTTGATGAAGCATTCTATCTACAAGCGTTGTCTTTCCATGGTCAACATGGGCTATAATCGCTACGTTTCTTATATTTTGCATAGTTGTTTATATTTTCTTAATCTTGGTTATAAAATAATTCAGAAGGGTTTATTTTAAATTGTAACATATTTGCGGTATTTCTTCCTCCATCTCCTCCTTTGCGTTGCATTGTTATTTTACCTATAGATATTGTTCCTCTTTTAGAAATTACTACTTTCCCTCTTCCAAACAAATTTATACATTCATTAATGGGTTTTAACACCCAATCGTTTAATTCTTTACATTTACGTATAACCAACATCCATTCTGCAGCAAAACGTCCTCTACCCTTTAGAATATCTGTTATTATAAGCAATTTATTATCTTCTATCCACCTTAATAATAACTCTTGTTCCATTTCTGTAAATTCGCTTGCTAAAGTTCGTCTTTTATCTTTTGTTTTTCTATCTGGTAATATTTCTCCTGTATATTGTTTTAATAAATCAATAATATCATTAGGTATATTCCATAATTCAACATATTTATCTACCCATCTTTTATCAATTTGATTAAAGCCATTTGTATTACTTACCAATTTAACTTGTATATTTTCAACATCTATACATTGTTTCAATTTGATAAAAATTTGAACTTGCACATCAGATTTGTAATGTCCTTTTATCTTTTCTGCTTTAACAAATTCTATTTCTTCTAATTTGTAATTCATCAATTGCAACCACTGTTTTGCATCACAATCTTGTTGCCAATTATTGAATTTATCAACAACGTAATCTTCATTTTTAAAACCTTGTTTTGCTGTTATAGAACCTTCTAAAACTGTTTTTTTTATTTTTTCTATTGACATACAGCGAACAAATCTTTTTGTTGGTATATACTAATTCTTTCCAATGCAATATCAACATATTCTTTGGAAATTTCAGAACCAATCCAAGGCCTTTGTAATAATTCTGCTATTTTAGCAGTTGTTCCACTACCCATAAAAGGATCATAAACAATATCTCCTTCATTAGTCCATGTTATAAGTTGGTCTATGACTAATTTTTCTGGGAAAATTGCTGGATGTTTATAAGCAATCTTATCAGGTGTTGAAATTCCGCCACCTATAGAGTATGCAAATACATTACCTACTTTCTTATCTGTAGTTCTTTCTACTTTTGCGTAATCAAGCAAACCTTCTTTTCCTCGATTTTTCATATTTGCAAGACCACTGTACTTAGTCTTTTCCTTAATTGGGTTAAATGTTTTAGGACTTCCTTTTGATAAACAAAACATATATTCAAACATTTGATGATAGCGATTACCTGTTTGTGGCATAGGATTGTTTTTATAATAAATCATAGTATCGTGAAGTTTAAATCCTATTTCCATAAACTTTAATGCTTGTCTAAAACTTGTACCAGATTCACTACCATTCATAGTTGCATCTGCTACAACCCAAATCATAACACCGCCTTGTTTGATTACACGATAAAGTTCTTTAGCTATATTCTCAAAATCAAAAGTATATCCATTGTAATTTCTTATATTATCATAAGGAGGTGAAGTTATAACGAAATCAATACTCTCACTATCCATACGTTGCATAGTTTTCAAACAATCTTCGTTATATATTGTACTAAACTCTATCATATCCTAATTGATAATATTTATTATGCTAATATTATTTCCTTGATTAGTCCTACTGCTTTTTCTAATCCTGAGGCATCTTTTCCACCTGCTGTTGCGAAGTGTTTTTGTCCACCTCCACCACCTTTGATTTCTTTTGATACTTCTCTGATTATTTTTGAAGCGTCTTTGCCTTTTTCTACTATTTCTTCTCCAAGCATAAGTGTTAGATTAACTTTTCCTTCACTTTCTCCATATCCTATGAAACATATTCTTGGATTGCTTGCTCTGAAACGAAATGCTAAATCTTTTACTCCATCTGCTGGAAGATTAGATGTATTCAACAATAAAACATCTACTCCATTTTCTTCTTTTATTTGTGATTGTAGGCTATCGTATATTTGTGAGATTTTTTCTTTCTTAAAAACATCCAATTCAGCTTTTAATTTAGCATCATCTTCTATTAGCTTTTTGATAGTAGTTACTATATTTGGACTTGCTGCAAAGAGAGAATGTATTTCTTTTAGTGTATCGGCTACTGTATTAAAATAATTCTCACAAACTTCTCCTGTAACGGCTTCTATTCTTCTTACTCCTGCTGCAACAGCTGTTTCACTCATTATGTTTATCATTCCAATTCGTCCTGTTGAACTTGCGTGTGTTCCTCCACAAAGTTCAATGCTTTCTCCAAATCTTACACAACGAACCTTATCTCCATACTTTTCTCCAAACAATGCCATTGCTCCCATTGCTTGTGCTTGTTTTATGTCTATTTCTCGGAAATCTTCTATGTGATAATCTTCTCTTATCATAGAGTTTACAAGTTTTTCTACTTGACGCACTTCTTCTTCTGTAAGTTTGCTTGGATGTGAAAAGTCAAAACGAAGTCTTTGGTCATTTACATACGAACCTTTTTGTTCTACGTGTGAGCCTAAAACTTTTCTTAAAGCATAATGTAACAAGTGAGTTGCTGTGTGATTAGTCTCTATTGCTCTTCTCTTGTTTTGATTAACTACAAGTTCAAATTCTGCCTCTAAATTCGCAGGTAATTTCTTAACTATATGTAATGTAAGTTTGTTTTCTTTTTGTGTATCTATTATTTCTATTTTTTCTTCTCCATTTGTTATGTATCCGCTATCACCTACTTGTCCTCCCATTTCTGCATAAAATGGAGTTTTATCAAATACTAATTGATAGTTTGTTGCTGTTTTTGTACTTACTTTACGGTATCTTAACAAGTTTGCAGAAGCTTTACAAGTATCATATCCAAGAAATTCGCCCAATCCTTCAAAATCTCTAACCATTACCCAATCTTCTGCCGAACTTTTTGCTGCATTTTTAGAACGTTCTTTTTGTGCTGCAAGATTTTTCTCAAATCCTTCCATATCTACTTTGTATCCTTTTTCACTTGCCATTAGTTCTGTCAAGTCAATAGGGAATCCATAAGTATCAAACAATTCAAAAGCAAAATCTCCGTCAATTATTTTATCTTGTCTTTGAGAAACATACTTTTCAAACTTCATAATACCATTTGAAAGAGTACGCAAAAATGATTGTTCTTCTTCTTTTACTATTTTTTCTATTAAGGCTTGTTGTTGTTTTATTTCAGAATATTGTTCCCCCATTTGTTTTACCAACACATCTACCAATTTATATAAGAAAGGTTCTGTAAAATTAAGGAAAGTATATCCATATCTCACTGCTCTACGAAGTATTCTTCTAATAACATAACCTGCCTTTGCATTAGAAGGAAGTTGTCCGTCTGCTATTGCAAAAGATATTGCTCTAATATGGTCTGCACAAACTCTCATTGCAACATCTTTTTCCTTATTTTCAGAATACACAACCTTTGCTTCTTTTGCCAAGAATTGAATCATAGGTTGGAAAACATCAGTATCGTAGTTTGACTTTTTTCCTTGTAAAACCATACAAAGACGTTCAAATCCCATACCTGTATCAATATTCTTTTCTTTTAACGGTACAAGACTTCCATCAGCCATACGATTAAATTCCATAAACACAAGGTTCCAAATTTCAATAACCAATGGGTTATCCTTGTTTACTAATTCTTTTCCATTAACCTTTTCTCTATCTTCATCATCTCTTAAATCAACATGAATTTCAGAACACCCACCACAAGGTCCTGTTTCACCCATTTCCCAAAAATTATCCTTTTTACTTCCAAATATTATTCTATCTTCCGCAATCCATTCTTTCCAATAATTATATGCTTCATTATCTGCCTTCAATCCATCTTTTTCATCTCCTCCAAAAACAGTTACATATATCCTATCTTTATCTATTCCATACACTTTTGTAAGAAGTTCCCAAGCGTATGCTATTGCATCTTTTTTAAAGTAATCGCCAAAAGACCAATTACCCAACATTTCAAACATAGTATGATGATAAGTATCGTGTCCTACTTCTTCCAAATCATTATGTTTACCACTTACTCTCAAACATTTTTGAGAATCTGCTGCCGAAGGATAGGGTTTTGTAACATTACCTAAGAATATATCTTTAAATTGATTCATTCCCGCATTAGTAAACAATAATGTAGGGTCGTTTTTCACTGTTATAGGTGAAGAAGCAACAATTGTATGACCTTTTGACGCAAAAAAATCTAAAAAGGTCTTTCTTATCTCATAAGATGTCATAATTCTATAATATTAAAAGATTATTAAAACGTGCAAAGATACGAAATATTTTGTAATTTTGCAGGCTGAAATACTAAAAAAATACTATGGAAAGTATAAGAGAAATATTTAGAATAGGCTATGGCCCTTCGAGTTCACATACTATGGGACCAAGAAAAGCCTCTGAATTATTTTTAAAAGACAATATAGATGCAAAGCATTTTGAAATAACACTTTACGGTTCCTTAGCAGCAACAGGAAAAGGACACTTAACAGATAAAGCAATATTAGATGTATTAGGAAGAGAAAGAACAAAAATACATTGGAAAAGCGATATATTTTTAGACCTTCACCCAAATGCTATGATGTTTGAATCCTTTGATGAGAGCGGAAATCCAATACAAAAAAGAACAATGTATAGCATCGGAGGAGGAAAAGTAATAGAAGAAGACTCAAACTTAGGATTAGAAATAAAGGAAGTTTATCCTCATCACAACTTAACAGAAATCCTTCAATACATTGACGAAAACGGATTGACTTTTTGGGAATATGTCCAAGAATTTGAAAGCAAAGAGATTTGGGATTATTTAACAGAAGTCTTGCAAGTAATGAAAAAATCCGTTGAAGACGGACTAAACGAAGAAGGAGTATTGCCGGGAGGATTGCGTTTGAGAAGAAAAGCAATGTCTTATTACACAAAAGCAAGAAGTTACAAGCCCTCGCTTAAAGGAAGATGCTTAGTACAAGCCTACGCCTTAGCAGTATCGGAACAAAACGCAAGTGGAGGAAAAATAGTAACAGCCCCAACATGTGGTTCTTGCGGAATAGTACCCGCAGTTTTATATCACCTTAACACAGAACACGAATTTACAGACAAACAAATAATTCGCTCAATAGCAACCGCAGGATTAATTGGCAATGTAATAAAATACAACGCCTCAATCTCAGGAGCAGAAGTAGGTTGTCAAGGAGAAGTCGGTTCGGCTTGTTCAATGGCTGCCGCAGCTGCTAATCAACTCTTTGGAGGTACGCCACAACAAATAGAATATGCAGCAGAAATAGGACTTGAACATCACCTTGGTTTAACATGCGACCCTGTTTGCGGATTGGTTCAAGTACCTTGCATTGAAAGAAATGCCTTTGCAGCACTAAGAGCATTAGATGCAAATCTTTATGCAATGATGTCCGATGGCAATCACGTAATTTCATTTGACAAAGTAGTAGAGACAATGAAACAAACAGGAAAAGACCTGCCATCTCTTTACAAAGAAACAGCCGAAGGAGGATTAGCCGTAGTAGGAAAAAACTTTTGTAGAATATAACCTTTGATTTTTAGAAAAAAAGCATAGAAAAAAATTAAAAAAGCAAAGAAAAAATTAAAAAAATCATAGAATGAAAAAATTAAATCTTGATGAAATTTTTCGACCAAAGTTCTTTGAGTTGATAAAAACAAGAAACTACTCAAAAGAACTATTTATCAAAGACCTAACAGCAGGTATAATTGTCGGAGTTGTTGCAATACCCTTAGCAATTGCTTTCGGTATAGCATCGGGAGTAAGTCCTCAACAAGGTCTAATCACAGCAATAATTGCCGGAGTCTTAATATCAATTTTTGGAGGCTCACATGTGCAAATTGGAGGGCCAACAGGAGCGTTTATTGTCATTATTGCAGGAATTATAGCCGAATATGGTACAAGTGGATTAGCAATTGCAACTTGCATAGCTGGCGTTTTGCTAATTTTAATGGGTATATTGAAGTTTGGAGATATAATTAAATTTATGCCATACCCTATTATCGTAGGATTCACCTCGGGTATTGCATTAACAATCTTCTCTACACAAATAAAAGACTTCTTTGGATTGGAAATAGCAGGCGAAGTACCAGCAAACTTTATTGAAAAATGGATATGTTATTTCCAAAACTTCGATTCAATCAATCCAATAGTTACAATAATGGCAATCTTTACTGTTGCAATCTCTTTCCTATGGAGCAAAGTAACGAAAGTAATTCCAGGTTCTTTGATTGCCATTATAGTATGTACAATAGCAACAATCATTCTTAAAAACTATGGAATCGTTATTCCTACAATAGGAAGTGTTTATCCCGAATTGAGTGGTGGAGCAGCCCTTCCAAAACCAGAAGTGCCTGCAATCACAATAGAAAGCATAAAAGGACTAATTTCACCAGCCTTTACAATAGCAATACTTTGTGCAATTGAGAGTCTTTTATCAGCAATGGTAGCCGATGGTGCAACAGGAAAAAAACACCATTCAAACACTGAGTTGATAGGACAGGGAATTGCAAACTTTGTATCGCCACTCTTCGGAGGAATTCCTGCAACCGGAGCAATAGCACGTACAATGGCGAATATAAACAACGGAGGTCGCACCCCTATTGCAGGTGTTGTTCACGCAATCTTCCTATTATTGATTTACTTATTCTTAATGCCACTTGCAGCAAACATACCTTTTGCATGCCTTGCAGGAATCTTGGTTGTAGTTTCCTATAATATGAGTGAATGGCGTTCATTTAAAGCAATATTTAAAAACCCTAAGAGTGATGTAGTAGTACTTCTTACAACATTTTTCCTAACAGTTATTTTCGACCTTACAATTGCAATAGAAGTAGGCTTACTAATTGCCTTTGTATTATTTATTAAACGAGTAATGGAAACATCTTCTATAAGAGTTATTGAAGATGAACTACAAAGAACAGAAGACTCAGAAAGCGAAAGCGTATATGAAAAAGTCAATAAACAAGTTCAAATCTACGAAATTGACGGTCCATTCTTCTTTGGCGTTGCAAACAAATTCGATGAAGTAGGAACACGTTCTAAAAAGAATAAACCAACAGTTCGTATCATAAGAATGCGTAAAGTACCTTTCATAGATTCAACAGGATTGAAGAACCTTAGAAGCCTATGCGACAAGAGCAAGAACGAAAAAATACAAATCATACTTTCAGGTGTAACAGATGAGGTTTACAAAGTATTAGACAAGAGTGGATTTGCCGATTATCTTGGAAAAGAATATATATTTGACCACATATCAAAAGCACTTGATAAAGCAAACGAACTAACAAACAATAAAACAGAATAAGTGAAATCAAAAAAGAACACACTTACACTTATACTTCTTTCACTTCTATGCCTTATTTTAATATTTCTTAGTTGCATAGTAGGAAGTGGGAGTATAAGTGTAGGTGATTCTTTAAAAGTTCTTCTCTCCCCTATTATTTCCTCAAACCTCGAAGAAATAAATCCCGGAGTTAGTTACATTATTTTCAACATAAGAATACCACGAACACTCTTTGCTGCCCTTGCAGGTGCAGGACTTTCACTTTGTGGCTTAGCTTTTCAATCTATTTTTCGCAATCCACTTTCCGATCCCTACATTCTTGGAGTTTCCTCCGGAGCATCGCTTGGAGCAACCCTTGCAATAGTACTTGGATTAGAGGGTTTCATTCTTGGAATAAGTGGAATGAGTTTTCTATTTGCCTTTCTAAGCGTAATCATCATAATAAAAATAGCCTCATACGGCAATCGCATACACACAACAACCCTTTTACTTGCAGGAATCTCAATAAACTTTCTTGCCTCAGCCTTTATCTCACTTTTAATGATACTAAACCAAGAACAAATTGAGAAAATAGTCTTTTGGACAATGGGGTCGCTTTCAAATATAGACTACAACTCACTAATAGGCGTAAGCATTGCAGTTGCAATCGGCATAATATGTATAACCTATCACGCAAGAGATTTAAATGCCTTGCTAATAGACACACAAACAGCCAAAACACTTGGAGTAAACGTTGAGAGAACAAAAAGAATCATTCTTTTAATCTGCACACTAATGGTTTCACTCATTGTAAGCGAAAGCGGAGTAATAGGATTCATAGGATTAGTTGTGCCACATATAGTACGCTTAATAATAGGCTCAGACAACAGAAAACTAATTCCTTTTTCCATATTAGGAGGAATGATATTTATGCTTTCTTCCGACCTACTCTCTCGCACACTTATGCCACCGAGCGAAATACCCGTTGGAAGCATAACAGCTTTGATAGGTTCACCATTTTTTATCTACCTATTGTTTAACGCAAAAAAACGTTTAAATCAATGATAGAAGTAAAAAATCTAACCTACACAATAGGAGAAAAACAAATCCTAAAAGACATAAGCTTTCAAATAGAAAAAGGAAAGATTTATGGAATACTTGGCAATAATGGTTCAGGAAAAAGTACCTTATTAAAAGCCCTTTCAAGAATCAATCCCGTAAAAAACGGAAAAGTATTCATAAATCAAAAAGACATAAACCTCTACTCTTCAAAACTCTTAGCACAAACCATAGCCTTAGTGCCACAACAAACCAATTTAATGTTTGACTTTTCTGCCCTACAAATAGCCCTTATGGGAAGAATCCCCTATCAAAAACCACTATATGCCGATAGTCAAGAAGACCTTGAAATAGTAAAACAATCAATGCTAAGAACAAACACTTGGCATCTAAGAGATATGAATGCAAAAAACCTAAGCGGAGGAGAATTTCAACGTTTAATTATTGCAAGAGCCCTATCGCAACAAACACCTATTCTAATGCTTGACGAACCTATTTCATCTCTTGACATACGTCATCAATTCGACATAATGAACCTACTAAAACAAATCAACAAAGAAACAAACACTACAATACTAATCATAATCCACGACCTAAACCTTGCAATGCGATATTGCGATGAAGTAATTCTTCTCAACCAAGGAGAATTAGTAGCCAAAGGAGAAAGTAAACAAGTCCTTACACAAGAAAATATCTCAAAACACTTTGGCATAAAAGTAGATATTGTTGATAATTGGATAAAGATTATACAATAACACTTATATAAATTATGAAAACACAAATCAATCCACAAGACACCTCTCGTGCAGAAGCCTTTAATCTATGGCTTTCTTCACCAATGCCAATGGTTACCTTAACAAAAACATTCAACGTTAGCAATCTTCTAAAACAAAGCAAAAAATTAAACATTAGTTTCAACGCCTTATTATGTTGGTGTATAGGAAAAGCGGCAAGTCAAATTGAAGAATTTTATCTACTTATAGAAAAAGACAAACTATATAAATATGACAAAATTGCAATAAACGTAATTGTAAACAATAAAAAAGGAGGAATTAACTCTTGCGACATTGCATTCAACGAAGACTTAACACAATTTGTCAAAAACTACACACAATTAACTCAACGCACCTCACAAGAAAACAAAAGTAATTTCTTAGAAGATTATATGATAATAGGAACTTCGGCAATGATTGAAACAAAGCTTGATAGCATAGTAAATCAATACACAGATAAATTCACAAATCCAATGCTTATGTGGGGAAAATATCGCAAACATCTTTTTAAAACCCTACTACCAATATCTTTTCAATTTCATCACTCACAAATGGATGGTGGACACGGAGCAAAATTCCTTGAACTCCTACAAAAAGAAATAAAAAAGGCGTAAGTCATAAACAAACGCCTTTTTATCTAATGTAAAGAATAAATTATTTTACGATAAATTTAGAAATCGATTTTTCATTTCCATTAAAAGAAACCACAAAATAAACTCCACTTTTATAATCTTTTACACTTATAGTTTCATTTAATGAAGAAGGAACAAAACTTTCTATTTCTTTGCCATCAACAGAATAAATCTTAACTACTTCCACCTTTTCATTAAAGTTTAGAGTTAAGTTATCCATTGCAGGATTTGGATAAAGAGAAATATTGTTTGAAACAACAGCAGATTCAATTCCTACACTACCTTTATCTCCTGCTGCAATAGGAGTATTTGCAGAAGTTTGATAAGCATATTCAAACACAGTAAATGTATTGTTGCTATTCACACTCATTTTTATCCAACCATAATGAATAGCACCTGCATTCTTTACTTGAAAACCTACATAAGAGGTTCGTCCCATCCAATTTGTGAATACTTCTGCATCATAAATTGCAGGAAAGACAGGAGCACCATCACTTATTGCAAAAGTAGAAGCGCTTCCAATCATTTCCCCTTCTTGTAATGGCTTAATTGTTTGCATTCCATTTATATCTCCCGAATTTACAACCACGCCAGCACCCTCAACAAAACAAGCAATATAAGAAGAATAAGGAATATAATTTTGAATATAAAATTCTGCATTCCATTCCCCTACTCCATAAACATAAATTGGGTATCCCATTTCGTTTTCAGTTGTTACATTTGCATCAGGATTGATGTCATTAAAGTTAATTTGAGCCAAAGCCACATTTGCCAAAAATAAGGCAACTAATGATAATGCTAATTTTTTCATCTTTCTTAATTTTTTAAAATTTTATTACTTACCTATATTGACACTAATTTCCTGCTTTATGTTTTATTTCTAAAAAAAAACACTAAATAAACTCTTAATTTCATAACTCAAATTCATAGACAAAAATATTTATTTTGCAGAAAATTCATTTTGGGATTTTTGTGAAATTTTTTGCGAAAAATTGACGAAAATTAGGACTATTTTAAGGTAAATTATGACTTTGGAGAGAGAAGTCTTTGAAAAAATAAAATAAAATCAAGAAATAATTTTCTGAAATTAAGAAATAATTCAACTAAAACAAAGAATTTTGCGTTTTGAATAAGATTGTATATTTTTGCAGTTTGATTTAAAGAAAATAAAATGGGATTATTTGAAACAAGAAAGCCGAGAAGGTTTGAATATAAGCCAAGATTTTACGATCCTAACAAGGAACAATTAGAACAATTAAAGGCTAAGTATGGCGAAATTGAGGGAGAGTCATATAAACGTAGAATAGATTTTAGAAGTGCTATGAAAGAAAAAAAGGAGGATAAGATAGGAAAACCTGCTTCTCTTTTTAGAGTGTTTTTAATAGCTACTATAATTACGGGGTTATTATATTTCTTGCTCAATTACGTTGAAAAATGGCAATAGAGGTACTTAGTGAAATTGTTGCTAATCAGATTGCTGCGGGAGAGGTTGTAAATCGTCCTTCTTCTGTTGTCAAAGAATTATTAGAAAACTCTATTGACTCTGGGGCTAATGAGATTCTTTTGATTGTTAAAGATGCTGGCAGAACGCTTATTCAAGTTAAGGATAATGGTTGTGGAATGTCGAGAGAAGATGCAAAGAAATGTTTTCTTCCCCACGCAACAAGCAAAATTAAATCAAGCGAAGATCTTTTGAATCTAACTACAATGGGTTTTAGAGGTGAGGCTTTATCTTCCATTGCCTCTATTTCACAAATTGAATTGCAAACAAGACGAGAGGAAGATGAATTAGGAACAAAAGTAATTATTGAGGGAGGAATTGTAAAGGAGGTTTGTGATGTTTCTTGTCCTAAGGGAACAAATATTTTCGTAAAAAACATATTTTTTAATACCCCCGCAAGAAGAAATTTCTTGAAAAGCGATAGCGTAGAGTTTTCTCACATAAACGAAGAGTTTATAAGAGTAGCCTTAGTTAATACGGAGGTTAGTTTTATCTTGTATCATAACGAACAAATGCAATATCGCTTGGAACAAGGCAATCAAAAACGCAGAATAATAGATATTTTTGGTTCTAATCTTAAAGAAAAACTTTTACCGATTGAGGAGAATATTGAGGTTGTTAAGGTAAAAGGATTTGTATGTAAGGCGGAGTTATGTAAAAAGACTAAAAACCAACAATATTTCTTTGTTAATGGAAGGTTTATGCGAAATAATTATTTTGCAAACGCAATAGAAAGGGCTTATTCTAATTTGATTGCAGAGAAGACTTACCCAATATTTTTTATAGAATTGGAGGTTAATCCAAGAAATATTGATGTTAATATTCACCCTACAAAAACGGAAATAAGGTTTCTTGATGATAAACTAATATATGCAATTCTTCATGCGGCAACTAAAAAAAGTATTGGACAATTCTCTCTTGCTAATGAATTAGATTTTACAACTAAACCAATAGATATTCCACCTATAAGTGTGAGTCCTTCAATTCCAAAAGCACCAATTGTTAATTTTAATTCGAGTTTTAATCCCTTTGAATCAACCCCACAAATAAAATCATATAAAGAGGTAGAACAAATAGTGCTTCCTTTGAATCTAACGGAAACTCAAACTCCTAATAAAACACTTGTTTTTCAACTTGCAAACAAATATATAGTTAGTCAATCAAAAGATAGTTTTACTTTCGTTGATCAAAGTCGTGCTTCGGAAAAAATAATCTATGAAAAATTACTTCAAAACGATGACACAGCAATTGAATCGCAACGTTTGCTAACTCCATATCCTCATAATTTTTCACCACAAGTTAATTGTCAAATTCCCGACTTTACCCCTATTTTACGTCAATATGGAATTGAAATAGAGTATGATGAGAAAGAAAAGCAATTTCTTATTCTTTCAAAACCACTTTCACAAAACATAGATGAATGTATTGATTTTATAGAGGAAATAATTTCCTCTCCTTATCAAGAAGAATATGCAGAGGAAAAACAAGAAGCAAAGGCAATGCGTTTATCTAAGAAATTGAAAATAAAATATGGCGAAAAATTATCGGATTATCAAATGCAAACACTTCTTTCGCAACTTTTTTGTCTTCCAAATTGTCAAATAACAGTTGATGGCAAAAAAATAATTCATAAACTCACAATACAAGATATAGAAAATCAGTTTTAGAAAGGTAATAAAGAAAATAATAAAACTATGTATCAACAATATTCACCACCGAAATTTAATATTCTTCCACCCGTTTGTAAGAATCTTTTAATAATTAATGTTATTGCTTTCCTTGCAACCTACGTTTTTAGAATGAGAGGAATTGATTTAAGTGATATTTTTGGCTTGCATTTCTTTGCCTCGGATAATCATTATTTTTGGCAATATATTACATACGCCTTTTTTCATGATAATTTCTCACATTTGTTTTTTAATCTCTTTGCGGTGTGGATGTTTGGTTATACATTAGAAAACATTTGGGGACAAAAAAAATTCATTATCTTTTGTTTAGTTTCTTGTCTTGGTGCGGCTTTGGCTCAACAAATAACTTACTATTTCATGTACTCGGATTTAGTAAATGGAGTTTATAGTGGAGTAAACATAGGTAATGGCATTACAATTTCAACCTCCGAATTTTTAAATAATCTCAATACAATAGGTGCCTCGGGTGTTGTTTTTGGATTGCTTGCTGCTTTTGGAGCGATGTTTCCTAATTCAACAATTTATTTATACTTTTTTATACCGTTAAAAACTAAATGGTTTGTAATAGGATACATTGTTTTAGAACTCATTAACGGAATTTCAACAACCTCTGATGGCGTTGCACACTTTGCCCACTTAGGAGGAGCGGTTGCAGGTTTGATTTTGCTTTGGTTTTGGAAAAGACAAAGAGACGAATACATGTATTAGATGAGCGAAAATAAAGAAAAAAAAGATCAATTTGTAATTGCGTATCTAAATAATTTAGATTTTGCTGAAACTTGCATTGAACATTCTGTGCAGATTGCTAAAATATTGAATAAGGGTTTAATTCTTCTACATATTTATGACCCTTTACTAACAGGAGTAGGTGTAGATGAAGCGGAAAGGAAGCTAAAAGAATTAAATTCTCAAATATCTGAAACACAAATGCATTCTTATATTTCCTTAAAAGGTGAAACTAAGGAAGTAATTGGTAAATTAGGACAATTGCTTAATGCGGTTGTGATTGTAAGTTCAATTAACACAGAAGAAACCAAGAAAAATAAAGCGGATAATCCTATAACGCTTTTAAAAAATATGGAAACCTCTCGTGTAGCCTATATGATTTGCAATCAAAAAAGAAGTATTGTTGATTATAGCAAAGTGCTTTTACCTTTAAACAATGCAAGAGAAAGTAAAGAAAAGACATTGTGGGCTTCTTATTTTGCAAGATTTTTCCAAAGTGAAATAACGCTATTTTATAGAACATATAAAGATAGCCTATATCAAAAACAACTTAACCTTAATCTTGCTTTTGCAAGAAAAATGCTTGGACAATTCAATATTATTCCTTCAAATCACAAGAGTGAAGACAGAAAAAAACTATTGGATTTACAAGCCTTAGATTATGCAGATAAAGAAAACTATGGTGTAATTATTTGTCAAACAACAAAGGATAAGAGTTTATTTGATAGGATTAAAGGTTTAGAAGAGGAAAAGGTGCTTAAAAACTTGAAAGATAAGCCGATATTATTTCTTAATCCAAGAGATGATTTGTTTGTTTTATGTGAATAGATTATGTTGAACTTAATAATTTTTTTAATTCTTATTTATCTTGTTTTTCGCATTTTGACAAAAGTAGTAATACCACGTTACACTCTAAGAAATATAAAAAAATATCAAGAAAGATTTAAGAAAGATAATCCCCATATATTTGAAAAGAAAGACGAGAAAAAGTAAATCTCTCGTCTTTCTATTTTTTAGAATTATATCCATTTGACTAATGGTAATTCCATTCGATGTTGCATCAAAGGATGTTTAGGATAAATCCTGAAAGCAAAGTTATGTACTCCTGCCCTACTTGTTTTGATTTTTATTTCATAATCTGCTCGTTTATTTGAGTTAGCAACTAATTCAAAAGGCGTTATAAGAGTGTAATCGTTTATTTGATTATTTTCCTTATCTGCAATAATCATTTCAACACCTATGTGCTCCGAAGATATTTCTCCAAGGAATAAACTAATCTTTGCAGTGAATATATCATTTAATTCAATATTGGAATTTTCTACGTCAGGAATTTGTAAATCAATTAGTTCAATACTATTCCATGAACGAGAGATTTGATCTTTCCAATCAGCGTATTGTTTTGCTAAATTAGCGTTTTGTTCGCTTAATTTATTGAATCGTTTAAACATATCATTATAAAACTTGGAATAGTAATCATCTAATTGTCGTTTCATAGTGAAATGTGGTGCAATAAGAGCAATAGTATGCTTTATTTTCTCTACCCATTTTTCTCTAATACCCTTTTCGTCTTTGTAATCGTAGGACGGAATAATTTCATTCTCAAAGATATCGTAAATCATCTCTGCATCTAATGCGTTTTGGTACTCATCGGATTCATAAGTCTTTTCTTCCGGTAATGCCCAACCTGCTTCCTTTACATATCCCTCAGCCCACCAACCGTCTAAAACCGAAAAATTAACTACACCATTCATTACAGCTTTTTCTCCGCTTGTTCCTGATGCTTCCAAAGGACGTGTTGGCATATTTAACCAAAGATCTACTCCTCGAATCAAATGATTTGCAATATACATATCGTAGTTTTCTAAGAATATTATCTTACCTAAAAATTCTGGCATCTTAGATATTTCCACAATACGTTTGATTAAACCTTGTCCTGCATTATCTTGTGGATGAGCTTTTCCTGCAAAAATAAATACAACTCCCTTATCTACGATTTGTTTTAAACGTTCAAGATTTGTAAACAATAAGTTGGCTCTTTTATATGTAGCAAATCTTCTTGCAAAGCCTACAATAAGTTTATCTTCCGAGAGTTCGGCAACTGTTTGAAAATAAAGTTGAGGATTTTCTGCTCTTTTTGTGAAATCTTTTTGTAAACGTTTTTTTACAAATTCAATAAGAGTTTTCTTTTCATTGTAGTGAGTATTCCAAATCAAAGAATTATCTACCTCATATATCTTTTTCCAATAGTAATCGTTAGATTCATCTTTAAGATATGCCTCTGAAAATATTTCTTTATAAAGTTCCAGCCAAGCTTTTGAAGTCCAAGTAGAATGATGTACTCCATTTGTAACATAATCTATATGTAATTCTCTTGGGAAATAGCCTTTGTAAAGGTAAGAAAACATATCTCTACTAACTCTTGCGTGGATTTTGCTAACCCCATTTACGTATTGAGAAAAATTCATTGCCAAAACACTCATTGAAAACTTAGAATCTTTTTCTTCTCCTTGTTTTCCAAGAGCGAAAAATTCATCCCAATCCAAATTTAGTTGCTCTGCAAAATGTCCTAAATAGGTTCGCATCAATTCTTGTGAGAAAGCATCGTGTCCAGCAGGAACAGGCGTGTGTGTTGTAAACAAAGTACTACTTCTAACTAACTCTTTTGCTTGCTTAAATGAATAAGAGTTTTTTTGAATATAGATTCTCATTCTTTCAAGACTTGAAAAAGCGGAATGTCCTTCATTGTTGTGATATAAAACAACGGGAAGTTTTAATTCTTCTACTAATCTAACTCCACCTATTCCTAAAAGAATTTCTTGTTTTAAACGATTCTCCCAATCTCCTCCGTAAAGTTGATTGCTAATCGTTCTATCCTCAATACTATTCTCCTCAATATCTGTGTCTAGTAAATATAAAGGAACTCTACCTACATCACAACGCCATATTTTTGCGTAAATACTACGTCCAGGGAATGATAATGTGATTTTTCTCCATAATCCATTCTCATCTTTTTCTGCTTGCAAAGGTAGATGTGTGAATTTTTGAGGATATTGTGCCGATATTTGATAGCCTTCCTTAGTTATTTGTTGAGTGAAATAACCATTTCTATAAAGCAATCCAATACCTATCATATTTTTATTTGAGTCGCTTGCCTGTTTGAGATAATCTCCCGCCAACATTCCCAAGCCTCCACTAAATATTTTTAAGGTATCGTGCAATCCAAACTCCATACTCAAATACGCAATCATATCTCCTTCTTTGTTTTCCCCCTCTTGCATATAGGAATTAAAGAGTTGCTCTACTTTATCTATCTTTTCTAAGAAAATTTTATCGTTCAAAAGATTGTCTATTTCCTCTTGCGAAAGCGATTCTAAAAGATGAATTGGAGAATGTTCGTATTTTAAGAATTTTTCTTTGTCTATGTATTCAAATAGTTCGTATGCTTCATTGTTCCAAGTCCACCAAAGATTTTTGCTCAATGTTTGGAGAAATTCTAACTTTGAAGGCATTTTTTGTTTTACGAATATTTTTTTCCAAGAAGGTGTTTCACCCCAATTTATCTTGTTGTTAAATTCTTCACAACACGCTTGCTTATGACTATATTGCTCTTTTCTGAAATCAGCCTTTGAAATAGCTCTATTATACGCATCAAAATAATTATTTATGAGTTTTTCCCAAACTACACTTGAAGAAAGCTGCATTGCTTTTGCTTTTATATTTTTATTTTCTTCTTCGTTGTTTTTCAAAAACTCTTCTATTGTGTTTTTAATCTTACTTATAACTTCCTCTGTGTTGTTATCTGTGCGTTCAATGACCGTAAGGGCTTTGTCAATGTCATATTTTCCGTTATTCATCCAACGTCCGAAACCTGCCAAACTTGTAGTTATGCTTGCAACTCCAAAAGCAAGACTTTCCATTGGCGTATATCCCCAAGGTTCGTAGTAAGATGGGAAAACAGATAAATCAAATCCTGTTAGAAAATCAAAATATGGAATATTTACTCTACCATCGTTTCCATCTAAATAAGATGGTATAAAGATGATTTTTACTTTATCTGTTTGTAAGTTTTTAAGTTCGTTTGCCTTTATTTCGTTTAATATAGGGTCTTTGTGCTCATCTATATTGTATGCAGGAACAGCTATAACGGCCACAACTTCTCTTTCTATCTTTGATTTGTTTAATTCTCCTAATGCTTTAATAAAAACGTCTATTCCTTTGTTTTTAAATTCATAACGCCCTGAATTGATTATTAAAAAGGCATTTTGCGAAATCTTTGTAGAGGTAAGGTCTTCTGCTATTGAGATTATTTTTTTGCGTGAGGCATTTGATATTTCTTCGTATGCTTCCGCTTTTGGTACAAAATCGTTTTCAAATCCGTTTGGTGTTATTACATCGGCTGATTTCTTGAAAAATTGTTTGCATTCAGCATTTGTAATTTCGCTTACGGTAGTAAATACATCAGCATTTAAGGCAGAGAGTTTTTCCATAGAGTATTTGGCTCTTAGGTTAAATTGATTTGCTACGTTGTCGCCTTCATAATATTGCAAAGAACTATACAAAGCCATATTATTGCCTGCTAAACATCGTCCTAATACGCTTGCGTGTGTTGTAAAGGCAGTTGCTATTTGTGGACAATGCTTTTTTAGATACAAAATGCCACTCCCTGTCATCCATTCGTGGAATTGTGCTACTATCTTGTCGTTTGCTTTGGCGTAAAAGTCATAAAAATTTTCTATTACCTTTGCTGTAGCATAGCCAAATAAACAAGGTTCTATATAATCCCAACTTCCTGTTATGCTATCTAAACCATAGTCTTTCCAAAAGTCTGAGAAGATTTCATCTTTCCGTGAAAAATATGGTGTAAAATCTACTAAAATTACTATTGGTTCTCCAATAATTTTCCATTTTCCTATTCTAATTCTTAATCCTTTTGATTGAGCATATAGTCTCCAAGAGTTGAATAGGCAATTGTCTTCTTCAAATTCTGCATTTTCTGTATTGTCTTTGCAAATATCTGGCCCAATTAGTATCAACTCGCCTTTTATTTTTTCTTTTAAGGTTTTTGCCTTAGTAGATACTACTGTATGAATTCCTCCTACTTTATTGCAAACCTCCCAACTTGTTTCAAATAAATAATCTATATTATACATAAGTTCTTATCCTATATTCAACATTCTTGTTCTTGCTTTTTCAAACCCCCTTTTTAAATCTGCAAATATTTCTTCTACGCTTTTGATTTCGTTTATCATACTTGCTACTTGTCCTATTTCTAATTCTCCCTCTGTTAAGTCGCCTTCAAACATTCCTATCTTACTTCTACCCTTTCCTATTAGTTCTAATAGTTCTTCTTTGCTCGCTCCACGATTTTCTGCTTGCAATACTGCATCGTAAAAGCCTCCTTTTAATAATCTTGTAGGAGAAAGTTTTCTAAAAAACAACATTGTGTCGCCTTCTTTTGAGTTTACAACTGCGTTTTTAAAGTTTTCGTGTGCTGAGGATTCTTTACTGATTGCAAAAGCTGAGCCTATTTGCACTCCTTCTGCTCCCAAAGAAAGCATTGCATAAATTTGTTCTCCGCTTATTATACCTCCTGCCGCTATTACGGGAATTTCTACTGCTTTTACTATTTGTTGCACAAGTACAAGTGTAGATGTTTCTTCTTTTCCATTGTGTCCACCTGCTTCAAAGCCTTCTGCAACTATTGCATCGCAACCTGCGGCTTGTGCTTTTAATGCAAATTTTTCGTTAGCTACTACATGCACAACTTTTATCCCATTTTCCTTTAAGCGTTGTGTGTGAAGAGCAGGATTTCCAGCAGAGGTAAATACCACAGGTACTTTTTCCTCAATTACTTTTTCTATATGCTCACCGCTCATAGGGTTCATTAAAGGAATATTTACTCCAAATGGTTTGTTGGTTGCTTGTTTTGTTTTTCTTATGTGTTCAACTAAAACCTCAGGTGTCATAGAGCCTGCACCCAAAAGCCCTAAACCTCCTTGATTGCTTACTTCTGAGGCTAATTCCCAACCACTACACCAAACCATTCCTCCTGATATTATAGGGAATTTTATAGAAAATAATTCTGTTAATCTTGTGTTCATATTTTTTCTTTGTTTTAAAAAATTATTTCTTTGATTTTTTTTATTTTTTCTTTGCTTTTTTAAAATATTTCAAAGAGTTATTTTTCTGCAAAAATAAAACAATTCTTTATATCAATAGTTCAAAAAAACACAAAAAACTTTGTGTGTATTATTTTTATTTGTAATTTTGGGCTTTCAATTGAATAAGAAAATTAAACATATAAAAAATAATATGAAGAGAACATCTATCTTTTTAGTTTTTGCTATATTATTCTCTATCAATTTGTTTGCTCAACGCGGAGGAGATTGGAGAACAGGTAAATGGCATAGAAACTTTCCAGAACATTTATTAACTTTACACGTTTCATCAACCCAAACTGCAACTCAACAAAGTATAACAAATCCTTGGAGTGTTGGTGTAAATGTTGGTTATGAAAATAGAATAAGGCCTTATAACAAAAAGAATAAAGTTTCGCTTGGTTGGGGAGTTCATTCAGGTATTCAATTATTTCCTGGTTTAAGCATAAAACATAATGCAACAGGTTCAAATGAAGAAGTGGAATTTGGAAATTATAGAACCTATGGCTATATTCCTTTAATGGCGAGTGCTTCTATGTATATAACTACTCGTCCGACAGCAAGTTTTTTCTTGCAGTTGGCAGCAGGCGGTAATATGCTTTTAGGACAAAAAGATTTTGCTCACGGAGAAAATTTGATCTACGTACAAAAAGACCCTGCTAATTCAGTGAAACTTTCACACTTTATACCAAGTGCAAGATTTCTTATAGGATTTATGACTGAACTTACACCAAATCTTCGTTTTAGAGGAAGTTTTGGCGTTCAATATGAAATGGGTTATACCGATGAATATGCTGGATATTATTTGAATGGAGGATATATCGAAAGAGAAACAGTGTTTTCTAATGACCCAACATTTAGTACAGTTGTTGAATTAGGCTTCGCATTTTCGCTTTAATAAAATGTTATGCACCTATTTTATACACCAGAGTTTGAACTCAATGAAGGAGAATATTATTCTTTAAACAAAGAAGAATCCACTCATTGCATTAAAGTTTTAAGACTTAGAGAAAAAGATACAATCTGCCTTACCAATGGTTTAGGCAGATTTGTTTTTGCAGAGATTAGCGATGCTAATCCAAAAAATTGCAGTTTTGTAGTAACAAAAGTAAAAGATGAATACGGTAAACGCAATTTCAGAGTTCATATTGCAATTGCTCCAACAAAGAATATGAATAGAATGGAATGGTTTTTAGAAAAAGCAGTGGAAATGGGTGTAGATAAGATATCGTTTTTTATAGGTGAGCATAGTGAAAGAACATCTATGAAAAGAGAAAGATTAGAAAAAATAATGATTTCTGCACTTAAACAATCTCTTAAAGCTTATATGCCAGAATTTAATGAGAATGCAGATTATAAAGAATTGATAAATTCTACCGAAACAAAGAAATTTATCGCCTATTGTAAACCAGAGGGAAGAACAAGTATAAAAGAGTCTTATAACAAGGGCGAAAATGTATTGATTTTAATAGGTCCAGAGGGTGATTTTTCTGAAAAAGAAGTGGAATTGGCACTTAATAATGGTTTCCAAGCAATAACATTAGGAGAAAGTCGTTTAAGAACAGAAACGGCAGCACTTTTTGCATTGCAAAGCATACATTTTGTAAATATGTAAGTGATGAAAAAGAAACTATTCTATTTAATTATTAGTTTATTTATATTAAATAGTTCTTACTCTCAAACCTCTATTGCATTATTGAAATACAATGGAGGTGGCGATTGGTATGCTAATCCTACATCTCTTACTAATCTTATAAAATTTTGTAATGAAAATCTAAAAACTAATTTAACGGAAAAATACCCTACCGTAGAAGTTGGAAGTAACGAGATATTCCTCTATCCTATTTTACATATGACAGGACATGGAAATGTTGTCTTTTCTCCACAAGAGGCGGAAAATTTAAGAAATTATCTTTTGGCAGGAGGATTTCTTCATATTGATGATAATTATGGAATGGATAAATATATAAGAGAGGAAATGTTGAAAGTTTTTCCCGATTTACAATGGATAGAACTTCCTTTTACTCACCCTATTTATCATCAAAAATATGATTTTCCTAATGGGTTGCCAAAAATTCATGAACACGATAATAAAACTCCGCAAGGACTTGGATTGTTTTATGAAAATAGATTGATATGTTTTTATTCTTTTGAGTGTGATTTAGGAGATGGTTGGGAAGATGAAGATGTTCATAACGACCCTTATGAGAATAGATTAAAGGCATTGAAGATGGGTGCAAATATTATTCAATTTGTATTTATGCAATAAAAAATATAAAATATATGGGAATAAACTTTACGGAAATATTAACTGCTTTTATGGTGTTGTTTGCAGTAATAGATATAACAGGCTCAGTTCCTGTGATAATAGATTTAAGAAGTAAATCTAAAAAAGTACATGCTGAAAAAGCCGCTATTATATCTTTCTTGCTAATGCTTGTTTTTCTTTTTGTTGGAGAAGCTTTATTGAAATTTTTTCATGTAGATGTACATTCTTTTGCTATTGCTGGTGCTATAATTCTTATTGCTATTGCAATAGAAATGACCTTTAATGTGGAATTGTTTAAAAACGAAGGACCAACAGAAAATTCTACAATAGTTCCTTTGGTTTTTCCTTTAATAGCAGGTGCAGGTTCTCTAACAACAGTTTTATCTCTTAGAGCAGAATGTGAAACAATAAACATTATTATAGCAATAGCTTTAAATATGCTATTTGTTTGGTTTGTTATTAAAAAAGTAAATTTGGTTGAAAAGTTACTTGGTAAAGGTGGTATTTATATACTAAGAAAATTTTTTGGAGTTATTTTATTGGCGATGAGTGTTAAACTTATCATATCTAATTTAATTCCGTTGATTTCGTAACAAAATATACTAATTATATGCAACGTAAGTGGACAGAAAACGCACAAAAAGTTATTGAAAATGCAAGAGGAGAAGCAATAAGACTAAGATGTCAAAATATAGAATCGGAACATCTTCTACTTTCTATGCTAAGAATACCTAAATGTAGTGCGACAGAGTGGATAAATGCAAGATGTAAAGATATTGAACAGCTAAAAAAAGATTTAGAATTATCAGTATCGCAATTTAGTATTGAAGAAGGATTGTATGAGGAGATTGATGAAATGTCTTTTTCAGAAGAATGTGATATTGTTATTAAAGCTGCTAATATCGGAGCTATAAAAATGGGGAATAATTTTGTTAATACATTTCATTTATTCTCAGGATTTTTTTTTAAAGCAGGCAATAGAACAGCTGAAATTCTTAAAAAACATAACATAACTAATATAAAAAACTTTGATAAACTCAATAATGGTAGTATAACTATACAAGTAACAACAAGTGGAAATCTTGCCAATGTCATTCCTAACATAAAAGAGATTGAAGAATCTTTTTCTGATTCTATGTTTGCAGATGAAGATGGCGTATGGGATTCACGTATAGAGCGAGTAAAGAAAGTAAAAGATATTTTAATAGATGAAGATGAGAATGTTAACGATACTCCGTTCTTGAATAATTTTGGGAAAAATCTTACAGAAGCTGCAAAAAGCAAATTATTAGACCCTGTTGTTGGTAGAGAAAAAGAAATAGATCGTATTTGCCAAGTTTTAAGTCGAAGAAAGAAAAATAATCCTATTTTAATAGGTGAACCAGGCGTTGGAAAAAGCAGTATAGCAGAAGGATTAGCAATAAAAATAGCAAATGGAGATGTACCATATACCCTTTCTAATAAAATAATCTATACTTTGGATTTAGCTCTTGTTGTAGCAGGAACAAAATACAGAGGACAATTTGAAGAAAGGATAAAAGGATTGATTGCAGAATTAGAAAAACATAGAAATATTATATTATTCATAGATGAAATTCACACAATAGCAGGAGCAGGTAATTCAGAAGGAGGATTAGATGCATCAAATATTTTTAAACCTGCCTTGGCAAGAGGAGAAATCCAATGTATAGGAGCAACAACTCTTGAAGAATATCGCAAATACATAGAATCGGACGGTG
The DNA here is from genome assembly GCA_937876865.1 of uncultured Bacteroidales bacterium. Taxonomy (GTDB): domain Bacteria; phylum Bacteroidota; class Bacteroidia; order Bacteroidales; family P3; genus Onthomorpha. The sequence goes on from CALEFF010000005.1 coordinate 34,288, forward strand.
CATTGGAAAGAAGATTTCAGAAAATCTTTATTGAACCAACTACGGATCAAGAAGCATTGCATATTCTAAAAAATATAAAACACAAATATGAAGAATATCATAAAGTAAAATATACAGATAAAGCATTAGAGGCTTGTGTTACATTATCGCAACGCTATATTACAGATAGATTGTTACCAGATAAAGCAATAGATGTAATGGATGAAACAGGAGCCGCAAAGCATGTTAAATCCATTAAAATATCTGATAAATTACTTGAAATAAAGAATAAAATACAAGATACAAAACAAGAATTATATAAATATTCTGAGCAAAGAGCCTTTGAAAAACGTAGTCAAATACTTAAACAAATTGATAATTTAAAGCAAGAATATGAAACAGAGGAAAAGCTTTGGCAAAAGAATATACTTGAAAATCCTATTGAGATAACGGAAGAAGATATTGCAAAAACAATTTCTTTAATCAGTGGAGTGAGTGTAGAAAAGGTAAACAAGAATGAAACCAAAAAACTACTTATGATGGAAAGTAAATTAAAATCCATCGTTATCGGACAAGAAAAAGCCGTAGAGCAAGTTTCAAAATCAATTAAGAGAGCAAGGGTTGGACTAAAAGATCCATACAGACCGATAAGTTCTTTTATGTTTGTAGGACCAACTGGTGTTGGGAAAACACTATTAGCCAAAGAAATGGCAAAATATCTATTTGATTCCGAAGATAATTTCATACGCATAGATATGAGCGAATATATGGAAAAATATAGTGTTTCCAAACTTATAGGTTCTCCTCCAGGATATGTAGGATATGAACAAGCAGGACAATTAACCGAAAAAGTAAGACATCACCCTTATTCAATTGTTTTGTTTGACGAAATCGAAAAAGCACACGAAGATGTATATAATCTTTTATTGCAAATACTTGATGAAGGACAATTAACTGACTCTGCTGGTAGAAAAATAGATTTTAAGAACACTGTTATTATAATGACATCAAATGTTGGTAGCAGAAAATTAAAGGATTTTGGAACAGGAGTAGGTTTTTCTACTAATGCAGTAATAGAAAATCAAACTACTGCCGAGCAAAACATAATTGATAAAGACTTAAAGCAAACTTTTTCGCCTGAGTTTTTGAATAGAATTGATGAAATGATATATTTCAACTCATTAACAAACGAAGACCTAATTCAGATCATTGATTTGGAAATAAATAAACTAAGAAAAAGAACTAATGCTTTATCTCTATCTCTGGAAGTAAGGAAAGCCGTAAAAGAATACATAATTTCTACCATTATAGAACAACATTACGGTGCAAGGCCAATAAGAAGAGCTATTCAAAACCTAATTGAAGATAAACTTTCAGATATTTTACTTAACAATCAAGAAAGTGATAAAACAAAAATAGTTATATCGCTAAATAAAGAAAAACAAATAGATATTAAACTAAAATAATAATAAAGTCAGTGAAGAAGATAAGATACTTTTTTGAAGATTTTGGAAATTATCTTTTACTAATGAAAGAAGTATTTCGTTGGCCTCAGAATATGCATATATTCAAAAGACAATTATTATTTGAAATACAAACATTAGGTATAGATTCCATACTTATTGTTCTTTTAGTTTCGGTTTTTGTTGGAGCAGCAGTTGTTATTCAATTGTTGATTAACTTAGAAAATCCAATCTATCCTGATTGGATTTATGGATATGCTTCTCGTAAAACAATGATGTTAGAGTTCTCTCCTACTATTATCTCGCTAATACTTGCTGGAAAATGTGCTTCAAAAATAGCCTCAGAATTGGGAACTCAAAAAATAACAGAACAAATAGACGCCTTAGAGGTTATGGGCGTAAATACACCTTCTTATCTCATACTTCCAAAAATAATAGCTTGTATGATAACCTTTCCATTGCTTATTGTGATGAGTATATTCGTTTCAATTTTAGGTGGAGCAATAGGAGCTCTATCGGTAGGTACACTATCAATGGCAGCATACGTTGATGGATTACGATTAGAATATACAAATATGGATTTAATCTTTGCAATAGTTAAAGTATTTGTTTATTCAATTATTATTTCTACTGTTGCATCTTATAGGGGTTACACCTTAAAAGGAGGTTCGGTTGAAGTAGGAATACAATCCACAAAAGCAGTAGTTCAAAGTAGTATTATCATTATGATATTTGACTTAATAATAACAAATCTCTTTATGTAAAATTTTTCATAATATGATAAGAGTAGAAAATGTATCAAAATACTTTGGCGAAAAGCAAGTTTTAAAAAACATAAATACTGAATTTGAAACAGGTAAATGCAATCTTATTATAGGAAAAAGCGGAAGTGGGAAAACTGTTTTAATGAAATGTCTTGTATCTCTTTATACACCCGATGAAGGATACATACATTTTGACGATAGAATACTACGACATTTAAATAAAAAAGAGAAAATAAATCTAAGAAAAGACATAGGAATGCTTTTTCAAGGAGGAGCATTGTTTGATTCTATGAATATAGAAGAAAATGTTATGTTTCCAATAAGAATGTTTCAGCGTTCCGACTACAAAACAATGAAAAAGAGGGTAGATTTCTGTTTAGAAAGAGTAAATCTCAAAGGAGTGAACAACTACTACCCATCTCAAATCAGTGGAGGAATGCAAAAGCGTGTAGCAATTGCAAGAGCAATAGCCACACAGCCTAAATACCTATTTTGCGATGAACCAAATTCAGGTTTAGATCCACAAACTTCAATAGTAATAGATCAATTGATAAAAGAAATTACACACGAATACAACATAACTACCATAGTAAACACACACGATATGAACTCGGTTATGGAAATTGGTGAAAACATAAACTATATACATCAAGGACAATTATGGTGGAAAGGAAGTAATGAAAATGTTCTTGAATCCAATAATCAAGAGCTTAATGATTTTATTTTCTGTACAGCATTAACTAAGCGATTAAAAATATGAATCCAATAAAAAAGAATAGAGCAATAATGATTTCAAAACGAGCCTTTCAAGTGCTTGTTGTTGCAATAATAATCGTATTAGCCTTTCCTAATAAATCAGGTTTCAAATACGAATTTGCTTTAGGAGGAGAATGGAAACACGAAACACTTATTTCTCCTATTGACTTTCCTATTTTGAAAACAGAAAAAGAAATTTCAGAAGATAAGAAACATATCATAAACTCAAAACAACTTTATTTCAAAAAAGACTATAAAGCAGAAGACAGCGTTTTAGCACAAATAAATGAAAGAAATAATTTTTCAAATGAGGAAAATAATAAAATAAAGCACTACCTTAATAAAATATATTCAATAGGTGTTATAAAAAATCAAGAACTCGCTCAAAAAGGACAGTTAATTTACATATTAGAGGACAATGTTGCCAAAGAATACGAACAAGAACAACTATTAACTCTTGAACAAGCAAAACAAGGGTTATTAAAAATTACAAAAAATAAAGAAATAATCAATTGCTTACAAGCGAACATAATATATGATTCACAAACAACCGAAAATATACTACAAACTAAACTTCAAGAAATAACACATAACAAAGGCCTTATAAGTGAAGGAGAACAAATAATTGCGAAAGGAGAAAAAATTACTCCTGAAAAAAATCAGATTCTCCTTTCATTTAAACAAGCATACGAAGGAAATAATATAGAAAAAACCAATGAATTAACAATACTTTTAGGAAGATTTATTCTTGTATGCATAACGCTTTTAGCAATGATGCTTTTTATCAACCATAATCGTGCCGACATCTTTCCAAACGATAGAAAAGTGCTCTTAATCTTATTTGTAGTATTGTTTATTTGTTGTATAATGGCGTTTATCATAAACATAAATCCAAAATATATCTATGCAGTACCCGTATGTATAGTACCAATAGTAATAAAGACATTTTTTGACACAAAAACTTCACTTTACGTCTTTTTAGTCTCAATAATCATAATAGGATTTGCGGTTCCAAATAGTTTTGAATACGTTTTTTATCAACTTATTGCAGGGATAATGACAATAGTTAGTGCAGAGAGTTCACGCAAACGTTCAAACTTCTTACTTACCTCTTTAATCCTATTTATTACTTACGCTCTAATCTACATTGCAAACAATCTTATGCAGAACATAGAAATCACTTCAATTGAAACAGATGTTATTTTAATGTTTGCACTAAATTCCATACTTTTGCTTTTCTCTATCCCATTCATTACAATTTTAGAAAAACTTTTTGGAATGATAAGCGACTATTCCATAATAGAATACACAAACACTAATAGCAAGATTTTAAGAGAATTATCCGTTAAAGCACCTGGCACATTTCAACATTGCATTCAAGTTGCAAACATATCCGAAGATTTAATCTTAGAAATTGGAGGAAATGCAATGCTTGTAAGAGCAGGAGCCTTGCATCACGATATAGGAAAATTAGCATTACCTATTTTCTTTATTGAAAATCAAAACACAGGATTTAATCCTCATAATGAACTCTCCTATGAAGAATCTGCTCAATCAATCATTTCTCACGTTACAAACGGAGTAAAACTTGCCTATAAACACAAACTACCAGAATCAATTATAGACTTTATTCGCACACACCATGGAACAAGTAAAACAAAGTATTTCTATAATCGCTATGTTGCAGAAAATCCTGACAAACCCATAGATAGTACAATATTTACTTACAGAGGTCCTCGCCCATTTTCAAGAGAAACAGCAGTAGTTATGATGGTAGATGCCGTAGAGGCTGCTTCACGTTCTTTGAAAAACCATTCCGAAAGCGAAATAAGCAAATTGGTAGATAATATCATTAACTCACAAATAGCAGATGACCAATTTTCTAATTCCGACATTACATTCAAAGATGTAGATAAGATAAAAGACTTATTAAAAAAGAAATTACAAAGTATCTATCATGTTCGCATAGAATACGAAATAACAAAAAAACAATAAGAACAATGGAAGCAATGATATTTGCAGCAGGACTTGGCACCCGTCTTTATCCTTTAACAAAGGATAAACCTAAAGCCTTGGTTGAAATATCAGGAAAAACACTATTGGAGCGTTGTTTAGAAAAAATTATTAAAGCAGGGTGTAAACGAATTGTAATAAATGCCCATCATTTTTCCGATTTAATAGAACAATACTTAGAAAAGCAATCTTATCCCGTTGAAATATATCTTAGTAAGGAAGAAGAACTATTAGATACAGGGGGTGGATTGAAAAATGCTAAAAAATACTTTTCCTTAAAAGAAAATATATTAATTCATAATGTAGATATAGTATCTCAAATTGATATATTGTCAATGCAAGATAAACTAAACAATAGCAATTCGTTAGCAATACTTGCTGTGAGTAAAAGATTAAGTAGCAGACAACTTCTTTTTAATGAAAATAACCTGCTTTCAGGTTGGCAAAACACTCAAACAAAACAAGAAATCATAACACGAAAAAAGGAAAACCTTACTCCATTAGCATTTAGTGGAGTTCACATTATACGTCCTGAGGTTTTGCACCTTATGCCAAATGAAAACAAATTCTCAATCATAAATCACTATTTAGAACTCTCTAAAAATAATGATTTACTTGCATTTAAACACGAGAACACCCTTTGGTACGACCTTGGAAAATACGAACAAATTGCTGAAATAGAACAACAAATAACCCAAAATTATATCTAAGACATAATAAAAGAAGATTCTTGGGTTGTTTATAATAAATAAAATGCTTTAAATACCCATAAATTACATGGAATTGATAAAGCGTTTTACTTGACCAACAAAACCATTGAGGTTTAAAGTAATAAACCTCGTATTTTTTTACAGAATTAACACTACGAGAAGCATTTCCTTCAACACTTTCAATGCGATAAAACGCTGTAATCATATCTGTTTTTGCAAAAGTAAAGTATTCAAACAATCTTGCCCAAAAATCAGTATCCTCACCCTTTATTAAATCCTCACGAAAATAACCAACCCTTGCAAAACACGAAATATGAACAACGGCAGAGGAAGAACAAATTACTTGTTTCTTTTCCAACCAATCTTTATGTAAATCTTTGATTAAGTAATGATTAAATTCTTTGCTTACACTATTTAATTTACTTTCTACTCCTTGTGAAGAAATAAAAGTATCAATAGATGTAGATAGAACTAATGCAAGAGGTTCACTTTCGAATAGGTGAACTATTGTTTCTAAGTGCCATTCTGCCCAAATATCATCTGCATCTAAAAAAGCGATCCAAGGATTTCTTGCTAATTGTACCCCTCTATTTCTTGCAGAACTTACTCCTCCATTCTCCTTTCTCTCAAAACGTATTCTACTATCGCTAAATTCTTTAACAACATCTTCGCTACCATCAGTGCTTCCATCATCTACAATAATCAATTCAAAATTTTTATATGTTTGATTAAGAACGCTTTGAATACAATTTCTTAAACTATTTCTTTTATTGTAAAGAGGAATAATAATACTAAGATTCATAATTATTTTTCTAAGGAATCTATCAAGAATTCTTTGCTTTTTTCAACTAAAACAAAGAGTTTTTTTCTTATTGTTTCGTAATCTATATCTTTATTTAAAAGGTCTATATTGAAATCCTCAACACTTTCAATTAACCTATTTTCTAATCCAAGTGATGAAAGTAATGAAAGAAATCTTGTAGCACCTCGTTGTTTGTTAAGTATAACTAAGAAAGGTTTTTCAAAAATAATGGAAAATACCATACCATGAAAACTATCTGTTAATACGAATTTTGCATCATAAAATCCTTTTAACCATTTTTCAATTGCAGGAAAAGTTTCAGTTTCTTTTGCCATAACAGTAAAGGAATTTAGTTTCTTTTCGGTTTCAATCAACTTTATTAAACGAATCTTTTCTTCCGATGAATCAAGTATATAAGTCATTAAATCACCTTCGCTTTTTTCTTGAAAATTATCTTTAAATAACGATATGTAATCATTTTTTGAAAGAAGCATTGTTGGATCTAAAACCCAATTTGCCTCTATATTCAAATTATCTCTACATAGTTCTATTGCATCTTTTTCTCTTACAGAAATAGACCGAAATCTTTTTGCTAATACTCTTAATTTTTCTGTTCTCTCTCTATCAAATTGCCAAGAGCTTAGTCCAAAAGATGCTGCGTATGAAAATATTTTTTTATTCTCTGTTTTTAAGAAATCGCCAAAATAACTCTCTACTCTTCCATAAGAATCTCTCCAAACTTGATCTGAACCAATAATAAAAGTATCAAAACGATTTATCATCTCTTTTGAAGGAAGTGTTTGTCCGTTGAAAAAATCCACTGTATCAATCCTTTCTCTTACGAATCTTGAAGTATTTTTGCAAATCTCTTTCCAAGATTTTTCATTAGGATAAAAAGGATTTGGATTAACAGATTTTCGTCCTAAAATATGGTAAGCAACCATTCTTTTTGACTTGTCTTTTAATTTATCAAAAAACGATAGAAATCTACGAGGGTATTCATCTGTTACAACTTCATAATTCATTGCTTTTAAACATTTTTGCAATGCGTATGCTTGCAATAAGCAACCATAATTATGCCAAAGAGGTTGAGTTAAAATGCAAATCTTTTTACTTCTCATAATTATCTTCTCTATTGATTGAGTATTATATAGTTAAGTCTTTTTGGACTAATATCCGTAATCTCTACATTGTGAGGAATGTTAGTGTATTTTACTGTTAATTTTTTATGATTATGCACATCTTTATCGCAAACAACATAGAAATAAAAATCTTCTGGTTTTATCTTTTTATAATCCTTTATCGGAACTCTATATTTAACCTTTACGCTTGATGGATATATTTTAACATCTTCATCTACCCCATTCTTTTCTATGTGGATAGGTATTTCTTCAATATTTTCCGTTACTTCCTCCACCTCAATTTTTACAGGGATATTTGTTGTTTGAAAATATAAATCTTGATGATATTGTTTGATTTCCAATGGGATTAAACTAACGTGATTCTTATTGATATTCATTATAGAAATCTCTTGTGTATAAAGAGTATCTATCTTATCTAAAATATGTTTTTCTCCCTCAATCCTTATTTCCTTAAAAAGAAATTCAGGTTCCTTTTGCATTCTATAAGAAGATTTGCATTCAAATTTAGTTTTGTTTACAAGGGGAACTGTTTTTGAAAATTTCTTTTGCCAAGTTAAATGAATTGTGTCTGGAATTAAAGATATTTTTGTATCTTCCATTCTCAAAAATTTTGCAATAGATGCTTTTAAAATATCAGAAGGTAGTTTTATTTCGCCTTTTGCTCTATTGATAGGTAAATTGCTTATATCAAAATTTAAAATCTCTTTATTTGTCTTAAAACCATTTTTAAAGAGAAGGTAAAATCCCGTTGCATTTACTTTAACCATTATTACACTATCTTTTGTGTTGTAAATATCATCGGGTTTTATTGAATTTTCAAATCTAATAGGTACACGGAATTCTTGTTGACGAAAGTCGCTAAAAGTAATAAAACCCCATAAAATAAAACTTAAACAAAGACATAAAGCAATTGCCCTAAACTTAATGCTTTTCAGAGTTTTAGTTATTTTTTTTATGATTTTATTTTCTCTCATAATAATGGATTATAAAAAAATAAGCGTCCAACAATATTCTAATGCGGACGCTTACTTTTTGATTTTGTTTTTATTTTTGTTGATTTACGACATTCATTGCAATAGAAGCTTTTTCCATTTCTATTTTTACATCGTGTGCAACTTCAATAACAACAGTTGTTTCTTTCACTTCAATAACCTTTCCGTGCATACCCCCTATTGTTATAATTTGTTGTCCTTTTTGAAGAGAATCTCTAAATTGCTTTTCTTCTTTTTGGCGTTTTTGTTGAGGACGAATCATAAAGAAATAGAAAATTGCTATCATCAACACAATCATAATTATGCTACTCATAGCACCTCCACCTCCTTGCTGTCCGCCAGCCATCATTAAAATGTTCATTAAGTTCATATTCTTTGTTTTTTATTTTGTTTATTTCTCTTTTTTATCTAACATCGGCAACGATTTTTAGTTTAGTTTTTGCGGGAGTTGTATTTGCATTTACCGTTACTTCTTTGCTAATTCTCATTCCTGCACTTCCCTCAGAATCATATTTTACCGAAATCATACCTTTTTCTCCCGGTGCAATCTCTCCTCTTGGATAATCTGCTACAGTGCAACCACAACTTGTGTTTACTTCATAAATAACCAAAGGATATTTTCCTTCATTGGTAAAAACAAAACTACCTTGCACTACTTCTCCTGATTCCACCGATTTAAAATCCAATACAGTACGTTCAAACTTGATTTCAGTCATATTTTCAATAACCGAACTATCTATTCTCTTTTCATCTTTTTTTGAACAAGAAAAGATGAAAAAAACATTTAATAATAGTAATATTGGTAATATTTTTCTTTTCATTAGTTGTCTTCCTTTAATTCTTCGGTTTCTAATTTTCTGACTTTTCCTGCTGCTCTTAAATCAATTAAAAATCTATCCAACAAACCATTAACAAACAAATTACTTCTCTCGGTTGAAAATTCTTTTGCCATTTCAATATATTCGTTCAAAGTAACTCTAATTGGAATTTCGGGACAATATACTAACTCAACTAATCCTATTTTTATTATAAGCATATCCATAAATGCCATACGCTCTTTGTCCCAATTTTCAATATGTTTATCAAAAAGAGAATCAAATTCATCATAGTGAGTTACACATTTTCTAAATAAATCAATAGCAAAATCTCTTGTTTCTTTTTCATCAAGTCCAAAAGATTTAGTGATTGATTTGCTTGGAGAATCGCTTTGCTTAAACTCTTTAAGAAACTTTAAGAATGATAATCCAATATATTGAAAATCACTTTCCCAATACAACTTTAATTCTGTAAGATAATCAAGAAAACTTTCATTCTTTAAAAGATAATTTTTTAAAAGTTGAATTACTGCTTTTTTATCATCTTCGTAAGTTACTTCCTCTTTTGCCATATATTCAGCATAAGAGTTCGATGCTTTGAATTTATTTAAAATTCTTTTCAATAAATCCCTTTGGTCACTCCAATTAATTTTTAACTTTTCAATAGCTTTTGAAAGTTCAATATTTTCAGCAAGTTGCTTAAATAACTCATTATTTACAAAACGCATATTAGGGTTTTTCTCTTCCTCTGTTGGAAAAAATTTACCTTTTGCGTCCTCTATTTGATTCTCAGCAATATCTCTTATTTCCAAAAGAGAAGAATAAAGATAAATCTCTAAATCATAAGTTTCTGAAATGCTTTTGATTAAATCTTTTTCCGCAATATCCAAAGAAGAACTTTCACCAACTTTATAGGCATAGAGTGCTTGCAGAACTTTAACTCGTAAGAAATGACGACTTAACATTTAATTAGTTTATTTATTCATTTAACAATTTGCAAAGATAAGAAAAAAACATAACAAACAACTCAATATTCGATAAAAAAGTATTATCTTTGCACCTGTCAAAAACGGAGAGATGCTCGAGTGGTTGAAGAGGCACGCCTGGAAAGTGTGTAAACGTCAAAAGCGTTTCCAGGGTTCGAATCCCTGTCTCTCCGCTTCCTTTTTTAATTTCTTTTAACCTTTTTATATTTATTTGAACCTTTTCTGCTTTGGCTTTTAGAATAATATTTTAAAAGGTAAAAATTTTTATTTTAAGAAAATTTCATTTTGTCAAAAAAAGTAGTTCCTTGACGAAAATTGGGTGTTTTTTTTGATAAATTATGACTTTAATAAGTGAAATCTTTGAAAAAATGAAAAAAAGCAAAGAAATAATTTAATAAAACAAAGAAATAATTTCTTAAAATCAAGAATTATTTTTCTAAAATCAAGAAAAAATCACATTAAAACAAAGAAAAATTTAGCGTTTTTAAGGCTTTAAAAAGTTAAGTCTTTGATTTAGTGGCTTTTAATTAAGGGCTTATATTTTCAAAATTTGCAGTCGGAAATCTTTTGCGTGAAATTATCGCACGTATTCGGCGTTAAATTTATAGAAATTTTATTTATAGTCGAAAAATCGTGGCGATTCTATTTTATAAAGACAGAGAGAAAAGTGATAAATAAGTGTTTGGTTTAAACAAGTGCATTATTCCCAAAAATTAAATTTAGATTGTTTAATAGTTAGTTAATTGTGTTATTTCATTTTTTTTTCTTATTTTTGCCGAGATTTTTAACTAAATTTGAATAATAATGAGTTTTAAAATTGTAGTTTTGGCTAAGCAAGTGCCTGATACACGTAACGTTGGAAAAGATGCTATGACAGCAGAAGGCACCGTTAATAGAGCCGCTTTACCTGCTATTTTCAATCCAGAAGACTTAAATGCGTTGGAAATGGCATTGCATATAAAGAATAATATTAAAGATGCAGAAGTTTGTGTCCTAACTATGGGACCTTCAAGAGCAGCTGACATAATAAGAGATTCTCTTTATCGTGGAGCAGATTGTGGTTATGTAATTTCTGATAGAAAGGTTGCTGGTAGCGATACTCTTGCAACTTCTTACACTATTTCACAAGGTGTAAAGAAACTTGGAAAGGTTGATTTGATTCTTGCAGGTCGTCAAGCAATTGATGGTGATACTGCACAAGTAGGACCACAGGTTGCAGAAAAACTTTCTTATCCTCAAATCACTTATGCAGAAGAGGTAGTAGATGTAAACGAAAATAGAATACAAATTAAACGCCGTTTAGAAAGAGGTATAGAAATTGTAGAAAGTGGTTATCCTTGTTTGATAACTGTTCACGGAAGTGCTCCTGAATGTCGTTTTCATCACGCTAAACGTTTGATGAAATATAAATATGCTCTTTCTGAGGCTGAGGCTGCTGAACAAGGAAAAGATTGCACTGCTCTTTGGGAAAGAAAACCTTATTTAAAAATTGAACAATGGAGTGCTGCTGATATTCAAGCAGAAGATGCTCGTTTAGGATTGAGTGGTTCTCCTACTAAGGTTAAGAAAATAGAAAATGTAGTTTTGGCTGAAAAAGAAAGCATCAATGTTGAAAACACCGAAGAGGCTTTGAACGATTTAGTAAAAGAGTTGATTGCAACACATATCATCGGTTAATTTTTCAAACTTAAAACGTAAAGAAAATGAATAATATATTTGTATATTGCGAAATAACAGAAGAAGGATTGATTGCTGATGTGAGCTTAGAATTGATTTCTAAGGCAAGAAAATTAGCAAACGATTTGTCTTGTCAATTAGAAGCTATTGTTATAGGTTCTGATATTGAGAATTTGGAAGCAACTCTTTACCCTTACGGAGTTGATATTATTAACTATGCTAATGATGAGAGATTGTTCCCTTATCAAACTCTTCCTCATTTTTCAATAGTTACTAAATTATTGAAAGAAAAAGAGGCTCAAATTTGTTTATTTGGAGCAACAAGTGTTGGTAGAGATTTAGCACCAAGAATTTCTTCTTTCCTTGGTTGTGGATTGACTGCCGATTGTACTTCACTTGAAATTGGTTCTCACGAAGACAAAAAAGCAGGAAAGGTTTACGATAAGTTATTATATCAAATTCGTCCTGCATTTGGAGGAAACATCATTGCAACTATTATCAACCCTGAAACACGTCCTCAAATGGCAACAGTTCGTGAGGGTGTTATGAAGAAAGAAATTTATTCTGAAACACACAAGGGAAGTTTGAATGTTTTAGACGTTGCAAAATATGTTGAAGAAAGCGACTTTTGTGTAAAGATTCTTTCAAGAGAAATTGAAGCACAAAAGATAAATATCAAGAATGCTCAAATAGTTGTTATTGGAGGTTATGGTATGGCTGGCGGAAAAGATGGTTTCAAACTTGTTCATGAGCTTGCAAAGGTTTTAGGTGGAGAAGTTGGAGCAACAAGAGCCGCAGTTGATGCAGGAATGGCAGAACATGAACGTCAAGTTGGACAAACAGGTGTTACAATTCGTCCAAAACTTTGCATTGCTTGTGGAGTAAGTGGTGCCGTTCAACATCGTGCTGGTATGGATCAATCTTCTAAGATAATAAGTATCAATACCGATGCAAAGGCTCCTATCAATTCAATTGCAGATTATACAATAATTGGTGATGCTTTTGAAATAATACCAAAACTTATTAAATATTATAAAGCAAATACTAAATAGATATGGGTAATTTTTTTAATGATAATGAAGGTTTAAAGTTTCATCTTAAACACGAATTGATGCAAGAAATCGTTCGTTTGAAAGAAAGAGACTATGCAGATAAAGATAAATATGATTTCGCTCCTGAAAACTTTGAAGATGCAATAGATTCATACGAAAAAGTTTTAGGAATTATTGGAGAAATATCAGCAGATGTTCTTTGGGAAAACGCAGAAAGCGTAGATAAACAAGGACCAAGAATAGAAAACAATGCAATTATTTATGCAGATGGAACACAAAAGAATCACCAAGCATTAAAAGACGCAGGGGTTTATGGACTAAGCCTTCCTCGTCAATATGATGGTTTGAATTTCTCTTATGTTCCTTATGTAATGGCAGCAGAAATAGTTTCAAGAGGAGATTGTGGTTTTGCGAATATTTGGGGATTACAAGACTGTGCTGAAACCATTTATGAATTTGCATCAGAAGAAATAAAAAATGAATTCCTTCCAAGAATCAATAAAGGAGATACTTGTTCAATGGACTTAACTGAACCTGATGCAGGCTCAGATCTTCAAGCCGTTGGATTGAAAGCTACTTTTGATGAAGCAAATAATTGTTGGAGATTAAACGGTGTTAAACGTTTTATCACAAATGGTGATGCTGACATCAAATTAGTGCTTGCACGTAGCGAAGAAGGAACAACCGATGGTAGAGGTTTGAGTTATTTTGTTTACGATAGAGCAAATCAAGCCGTAACTGTTCGCCGTATAGAAAACAAACTTGGTATTAAAGGCTCCCCTACTGCTGAATTAGTATTCAATAACGCTCCCGCACAACTTGTAGGTGATAGAAAACTTGGACTTATCAAATATGTGATGAGCCTAATGAACGGAGCAAGACTTGGAGTTGGTGCTCAATCAGTAGGACTTGCAGAAGCAGCATATAGAGAAGCGGTTAAATACGCTAATGAAAGAGAACAATTTGGAAAAGCAATCATCAACTTCCCACAAGTTTATGAAATGCTTGCAAATATGAGAGCAAAAACAGATGCTATTCGTACATTATTGTATGAAACAGCACGCTCAGTAGATATGTATAAGAGTTTAGAAGCTATTTCTCGTGAAAGAAAACTTGAAAACGATGAAAGAGCAACTCTTAAAACTTATTCACGTTTAGCAGATGCTCTTACTCCAATGTTAAAACTATTCTCTTCCGAATATGCAAATCAAATCACATACGATTGCATTCAAGTTCACGGAGGTAGTGGATTTATGAAAGACTATGCTTGCGAAAGATTTTATAGAGATGCACGTATATTAACTATTTATGAAGGAACATCACAATTGCAAGTAGTTGCAGCAATAAGAGGAGTTGTTTCAGGAGCATACGTTGCAAGAATAAAAGAATACGAAGCAATTGAAGTAAGAGATGAATTGAAACCATTAAGACAAACTTTGATTTCTTTAAGAGAAGCATTTGAACAATGCTATGAAAAAGTTAAAGAATTTGGTTCTTCATCGGAAGCATTTGACTTTAATTCAAGACGTTTAGTAGAAATTGCGGGCTATTTAGTAATGTGTAACCTTCTTGTAAACGATGCAAACAAAGACGAAATGTTTACAAAATCAGCACGCATAATGACAAAGATTGCACAAGCCGAAATAGAAAAAGCAATTACATACATAAACAATTTCGATGCTTCAATCCTTGAAGATTATAAAAGCTTGATAGCAGAATAATAATTTTTAAATTTTTGTTTACTATTTTTCTAATCACTCAAAGATTTTTTTCTTTGAGTGATTTTTTTAGTAAGTAACTATTATTGATTATAATCTCTTGCCGATAATACTGTATCATAAAGTCCAACCCCTTCTTCTTCATGTTTATTTATTCCAATATAATCCAAAGAAGCGTCTTCATAGCGTTTGAATTTATAAATAGCATCATTCATTTTCTCAGAATTAAACACTCCAAGAGAAACAAGCAATTCAAAATCCTTTACATCTAACCCTGTTACTTTTTTAAACAATCCCGGTTCCAATTGAGTGATAACATCTTTCAAACAATGCTCTCTATAATCAGTTAAATACATAAAAACAGGCACACGAGTAGCAAACTTAATCAATTTCTCTTGTATTTGTTTACGAAGACTTTTATACTCTTTTTCTTCTTGAGTTAGTTCTTTTTTCTTTTCATTTGTTATATCTTCATCAGTAGTTTCTTTCTTTATTTATTTCCTAATTGGTTTATTACCTATTGTAAATGTTGATTGTGTCAAAAGTAGATATGCTTATCTAAATATTTTATATTGTTTACCTTGCAAAAACATATAATTTTCACAAAAACGCAAAAATTCACTATCTTTTTCTCGTCTTAAAATACTCGTATTAAGGTTGAGCCTGTTGTATTTTTACTATCAGTTATGAGTTGCACAGCATAAACTCCATTAGGTAATGATGAAAGATTTACACTATTTTGCCCTTGTTGAGATAGCAATAAATGTCCATTAAGAGAATAAATATTGAATAATATGCTACGAGGCATAATATTTCCAAAGTCTGCATAAAGAACCTTATTCACAACACGGAATTTCACTTCTTTTGGTTGTTCTTTACTCAATTCTGGTATGGAAACAGGAATATTTAACACTTCAAGCAAACCTTGATACACATCTATTTGACCTTGACCATATATATTATTAGGATAGGTCATAGTATCCACAGGATGAGTTGATGTACGGCTAATCACGTCTAAGGCTTGTTGTGGAGTAAGGTCTGGTTTTGCCTGCAACCACAAAGCAATAGCACCTGCAACCACAGGTGCAGCCATAGAAGTGCCAGACTCTGCCAAATAATAATAAGTCTCACCATTATAATCCACTTGATGAGTCAA
>CALEFF010000006.1 GCA_937876865.1 uncultured Bacteroidales bacterium
TTTGGGTTTTTAAAGGGTCTTGTCCGTTTTTAAAAGTGGAATATGAAGAAACAACTTCGCACCCTATTTGCAGAAAAGACGGAATCTATTTAGACAAGCACCACGAGAAGAAGGAAATCGGTTGTCAGGGTTGCAAGATTTTAGATTTAACACCAACGGATAGAATATTGAAATATTACAAGATGTTTCCGAAGGAAAAGAAGAAAAAGGAGAGAAAATGAAAGACACAATAACAGTAGAGTTTAGTCGTAAGGAACTGAAAGCAAATTGCAAGTTAAATTGTCCTGTTTATAAGGGTTGTAAGAGAACGGACAGAGAGTTGGTTAAGTGTCTGTTGGTAGTAAAAGTAGGATATAAGATTAAGGGGGAGAAATGATAGAACAATTATTTTATGTATTCTTATGCTTTGCATATCCGTTTGCTTTAATTCTCGGGATAGCGGGGGGTGTGGTTGTTGTCTTTTGGTTAGCAGATAAATTGTTTTAATAACAAAGGAGAATAGATAATGGACAAAGAAGGAATAGACAGACTTATAGATGTAAGAGAAAGATATATTTTCCCAATTCAAGAGTGTTGTATGCCTTTTTCGGCTTGTCCTTTTAGATACGAAGATAATACTTGTGCAATACCTGAAGAAAAATGTGTTGTTGTAGAAAAAATAAGGAAAGGAGAAAGCAAATGCCTAAAAAATATTCAATAGTAAGGGTGGACGGAGAGTGTCCTAAAGGTTTTAATGAAGATATTTATTGTAAGTGGTGTGGAAATTGCGGAAGACTCTACGGAGATACTAAAGAGCAGTTGATAAGGAAGATTGCAACTGCAATATTTAGAAGGGAAGTTAAAGCATATAAAAAATATTATGGTATTGAGCCAATGAAAATTATAACAAGAGATGCAGAAGCACAATGCTTAAAGGTTGCCAAAGAAATAGTTGAATTTTTGGGGGTGGAAGAATGAAAGGATTTATTGAAGTAACAAGAATATATACAGACATAAAGGATAAAGAAAAAGTTTTGATAAATGTAAATACTATTGCGAATATCAGTTTTTATAAAAAAGCAAATGCAATAGAAATAGAATTTCAAAGTAATGGGTTTATGCTTATTGCCGAAACCTACGAAGAAATAAAGCAGAAAATAAAAGAATCACAGGAGAAATAGATGATAAGTTTGTATTTTGAAATATTATCAAAGCCGAGAGCAGAAATAACTATGATAGACCAAATGATTGTTGCTTTGCCTTTTATGATACTGATGTTAGTGATTTTAATTATCGTTTGGTTAAAAGAAAAATAGGGAGAGTAAAATGGAAACAAAAGAACAGAAGATTGAAAGGTTAAAAAAGGAAATAAGAATAAATAATCAATTAAGAAAAAGATATAAACATAGTCGGTATGCTATGAATTTGAGAGATAAAAATAAAGTGTGTAAGCAAGAACTAAAGGAGTTGGAGAATGAAATACATAACGATTGAAGAATTGGAAAATAGAAAAAAGATTTTATTTGACAGAAGAAAAAAAATAGAAAAGCAATTAGAAAAAGACGATAAAGACAAAAAGTTTAAATTGACTATGGCATTTAATAGTAGTTTGTTGCACGATATAGATTGCATTATCGGTGAAATAAGTTTTTTAATTGACTATTGCAATATGAAAGAAGATAACTCGTTTAAAGTAACATTTTGTAGTAAGTGCAAGAAATTTAAAAATTGCGAAATTAGAAAAAACACATTGAATTTCGGTTTTTCTCAATGTATGTTATATGAAGGAGCAGAATAATGATACTAAAAAGAGCAGATAGATTTATTCAGGAAGTAGAGATATTAACAAACAAATCAATTTCCGTAGATTATTTGATGAATGTTTTTGAAACGACAAGACAAACGATATTAAACGATTTGAAAGAACTACGGAAAAAGGGTTATAATGTTAAAAAAGTATATGTGGGGTATTATACCATTAAATGAAAGAAAATAAGCTAAAAAAACTAAATTATGAACTTTTAAAGTTATATGAAAAATCGTTGCCGATACTAATTAGGAGTTGGAAAGAGATGAATAATACACCGATACCAAAAGAAAAGAAAAAGCTAATTGACAAAATGTTTAGATAGGTATTGACAATTTTTTTTTTATTTTGTAAAAGTTAGCAAAGAGATTCAAACTATGAGAGAAAAACGAAATTCGGTTTCGTTGTCTTTCATAGTTTTTTTTATGTCAACAAACCCATTCCGTTTTTCTTTCCGTAGTTAAAAATCAACGAGTTGTAAGTTTGGTCTTTAAGAAAATTATAGAAATTGCTCATACAGGGCAAAATGTGGGTGGTAGAGAACACACCACAACCTTTGAACTTATGTCTGTTGTGTAGCATTTGTTCACTAAAAAGGGCGACTTTCTAACGGATAATGGGATAGATTAGAAGTCCTAATCACGAATACATTTTGAAGTTAGACTAATAGGCAGGGTGCAGAAATGCACGATAAAAGAGAGAATAACCAACTCTTGACGACACGAAGTCCCGTCTCACAGGATAAAACCTGACTTGCTTACACAACCGACATTCTAAAACGAAACGAAAAAGAGAAGTTTAACTTGTTAATCAAGTTTTAAGGTTTAAGGCTATATACCAAACTGAACAGTCATAGTTTATGAAAAGCTACAAAGTGGCTAATCTCTATTCATTTACTCACTCAAAGAG
Organism: uncultured Bacteroidales bacterium; assembly: GCA_937876865.1. Taxonomy (GTDB): domain Bacteria; phylum Bacteroidota; class Bacteroidia; order Bacteroidales; family P3; genus Onthomorpha. The sequence continues at coordinate 2,696 of CALEFF010000006.1, forward strand.
AAGTTTTTGTTATCTCTTAAAGACAAAGAAATTAAGTAAATAATAGAGAAATAAAGAGAAATAAAGGGGAAAAATGTCAAAAAGTGCGGTCAGCGGCAAAACAAAAATTAAAAAGTTGACACCGAAACAACAAAAATTTGTTGATAACATAGTTAGTGGCAAAAACCCTTCGGAAGCTTACAGAGATTCTTATAACCCACCTAATATGAGCAAAGAGTCAATGAAAGTAGAAGCACAAAAGACTTTAAAACTCCCTAACATTTCCCAAACGATAGAAGAAAAAAAAGCAAAAATAGAACAAGAATTGATATATACAGCAAAAGACAGTTTTTTAAATTTGAATTTTGCACAAGAAAAAGCAATAGAGCAGGGCAACATTCAAGCATACTTAAAAGCAGAAGAACTTAAAGGCAAGTTGTTAGGATTATACACCGAGAAACGAGATATAGACATTAAAGGGCAACAAACTATTTTTGTGGATAAAAAGTTAGATGACTAAATTTCAGTGGACACAAACACAAGAACAAGCACTTAAATTAGTTAGAGATTACAAGTTTGTTTTGTTATTCGGTGGAAGTCGTAGTGGCAAAACATTTGTGTTGGTAAACAAAGTTATTGCAAGAGCATTAAAAGAGCCGAAATCAAGACATGCGATATTTCGTCAACATCGTAAAGATTTAAAAGAATCTGTTTGGCTTGATACTTTTGTAAAAGCTTTGGAACTTAATTTTCCGAATGCACAAGTGCAGAAAAACGAAGCAGAATTATTTGCAAAGTTTAGTAACGATAGTGAAATATGGTTTTCGTATTTAGACGATTCAAAAAATGCCGATGCAGTGTTGGGTAAAGAGTATAACACAATATATCTCAACGAAGTAAGTGAGATAAGTTATAAGAGTTTTGAGAAGGCACAAACAAGATTATCGTTAAAGAACGGACTGAAAAACAGAATGTATTGTGATTGTAACCCACCGGGAAAATGGCATTGGGCATACAAAGTGTTCATTGAAAAGGTTAACCCAAAAACAAAAGAAAAGTTGTCTAATCCGGACAAGTTCGGCAGTATGTTGTTAAACCCAAAAGATAACATTGCAAACTTACCTGAAGATTATTTGGAAACATTGTCAAACTTATCGGAAGATGAGAAAAACAGATTTTTGTTAGGTTTATGGACGGAAGGCATTTCAGGTGGTATTTATACCAAAGAAATGGCACAAGCAGAACAGGAAGGAAGAATAACAGAAGTTCCGTTCAATAATGAGTTCTTTGTTTGGACTTTTTGGGATATAGGAATGGACGATGCAACTGCAATATGGTTTGTTCAGTTTGTAGGTGATGAGATACATTTAATTGACTATTATTCAAACAACAATCAGTCGGCATTGCATTATTTGGAAGTGTTGAAGAAAAAGCAACAAGAGTATGGGTATAGATACAACAAATTAGTTCTTCCACACGATGGCAGAGTAAGAGAATGGACAAACGGAAGAAGCAGAGCAGAAACATTGGAGCAACAGGGATTTAAGACGGAAGTAATAAAAGCAACTTCTATTGCAGACGGAATAAATGCTTGTAAGTTGATTTTTGAGAAGTGTTGGTTTGATAAGGTTAAATGCGAAGAAGGAATTTCGGCTTTATCTAACTATCATCGTAAAGAGAATCCGATAGCAATGACTTACTCAAACGAGCCGGAACACGATTGGACATCGCACGGTGCAGACAGTTTCAGGTTAATGGGTGTAAGTTATACGGACAGAATGGCAGAAACGGTGCATCAAAAACAAGATATGGAAGAATACAAGAGAAGTATAGCTTATGCAAACATTAAAAGGACAAGTAAAGTAAATAAAGGTTTGTGGGGTTAAATGGAAAAAGAATTAGTTTATTTCGCACTATTTTTGATTTTAGCTTACATTTTTATTCTTATGGTATTAAGAGCAGTCTATTTTACTTTTGTGCTAAAAAAAGAGCCATTGCAGAGTTTAAATGTAGTTCCAAAGATTAAATGGAAAACGAATAAAGGAAGTTTGTTGGAGAAAATGGAAAAAGAAGCAAAGCAAGACAAAATGAGTAAGTGGGCTTAAATGAGTATATTCGGTTATTATGCAAGAGATAACAAAAAAGCAATATTAGAAAACAGAATATCGGCATTAAAACGATTGATAAAACAGTATGGTGATAATTATCCGTTTTGTCCGGTATGGAAAGAAGAACTAAAAAAAGCAGAAGAAAAGCTAAAGGGGGTTATCTGTGGAGAGTAAAAGCAAAAACTTTATGTCAGGTGGAAGCAAAGAACAAACTTTTGATTATCCAAAAACAACAGAAGATAAATTAGTTTGTTTGCAACAAGAAATAGATAATCAATACAGAGTATTTGCAGAAGAAACAAAAGAAATTAAAAAAAGTATTGAAAAGTTGCATAAAGAGTTGTTGGCACATATAACTGTGCTATATATGAAATTTGCAAAACTTGATGAAAAAGGTGAAACCGACTTGTCTAAACTAATTTCGCAAATGGCAAACAATTCTTTGCTTGACATAAAAACAAGCATTGCACTATTAAAAGATTTTCAAAACAAAACAACATTAGATTTGTTTACTATGAAACAAGAAATTGACAATTTTTATAAACAAGTGGGGGAAAAGAAATGTCAGAAGAAAAGAGCAAAGTAAAAGTTTGTCCTATTTGCAGCAGCACGGAAGTTATGTTTGCACAAAATCCGTTAAGTAAAGAGCCGAAAATGACACCGAAGTTTGCACCAATGGGCTGTTTAGGAAATGTTTGTAAGTTCTACAACGAAGAAACGAAAGAATGTATTTTTGTGTTGCAAACTGTTGTGTTGTCTAAAATTGCAACAAAACTTTTGATAAATGAAATAGCAGAAGCACAAAACAGGGGGAAATAATGACACAAGAACAATTAGAGCAGAGAATAAACGATATTCAATATCAAATAGATGATTTAAAAACCGTTAGAGACCCATTAAGAGCAAACCAAAGAATAGATTTACTTCAACAACAGTTAAGTGATTTCGGTGTAAAGATAGCAGAGTTAGGGCAAAGATTAAATTCTTATGTTAAAGAAGATAAATATATTGAATTATTTACTGATGACGAATTTAAGATGTTGTATAAAAATTCAGGGTTAGGTGCAAAAGATATAGCAAACTTAATGAAAGCCAACGAAAACTTTAAAGAGTTAGATTCTACACCACAATCAATAAATCAAATAATAAATGGTAAAAGGGGAAGTTTGGAGCTTAGGAGCTATCTTGGTAAACAATTTAGATTCGCAATTACAAAACGACAAATTGTATAGGCAACAACAGTTAAGAGTTTTGTATCGGCAGAGCCATTTAAGAATAGAAGATATTGCAGATAAACTTTGCATTGAATATGAAACTTGTCGCAATCAAATTTACTCAAAAAAGGGGTTGAAATTAAAAACTTGGATAAAATATTACATTTTGTTTACAAAATCTATAAAAGAATCCGACCACCGAAACGACTTTATAAGTTCGGAACAATAGGATTGTCGCACTTTGACGACAGAACAAGAAAAGAAAAGTTTTTTGATAGGATTGATGAGTTCTTTTTTAATTGGCAACAAGAATTGAGATACAAAAAAGCATACAGAAAAGCAATTTTTAACTCTTATTTTGATTTTGGGCTTGGTAAAGTTGTAAGTTCTACCGAAGAAATAAGAAAAAAGGAAAAACAGGGCTATGCTTACACGACTTTTAAAGAAATGGAAAGCCAATCGGACAAAATAAGAGCAAGAATAAGAAAAGAACAGGCAGAAAAGACAAAAAAACATTTTCAGGAAGTTATCGGAAGGATAAAGTCAGGCAATTCGCACTATTATCACGATTTAATGAAACAAAAGGAGCAAGAATAGGCAAATTTTGCCTATTTTTTGGTAAAGATTTGTATTTTTTTATCTCGTAAAATACGAGTATGAAAAAAGATAAAGCTTTATACAAATTAGTAAACAGTTTGTGGAAAAACGGAACTTCTTGGACGGAAAAATACAAAAAGTTCTACAATTATTATGACGGTAAATTAAATCAAAATTATTTCGGTGGAGAAGAAAAAACAAGTAATAACATTATTGACGAAATTATTGAAACAAAAGTAACAGCAACATTAGATGCACCATTTACAGTTCAAGTAGTTCCTTCAATAAGTCCTTTAAAAGATTTAACAGAAATCAAAAATCATCAAATAGTCGCAGACATATTCAACGAAGAATTGCACCATATTTTAAAAGATAACAATTTTGATGAACTGAAAGAGCAGATTGTTAGATTTGGTGAAATTATGGGCTTTTCTGCACTTCAAACATATATCTGTGAAGAAGATGACAGAGAACAGATTAAATTAGAGTATATTCCACCGGAAAATATCCGTTGGGATAAATCTGCAAAGAAAATAAAAGACCTTTCATTTATAGCTTACAAACAATGTTTAGTTCCGAATGTAGTAAAGGAAAAATATTGTAAAAATGAAGATGGCTCATATAACGAAGAACTTTGTAAGTTAATAGATTCAATAACAACTTCACCAATGGAAGAAGGTGTTAACGGTGGCAAAGGTAACGGCAGAGTAATAGCTTATCAAACACAAAACAGTTCAGGATTAGCATATAACACCGGAGCAACGGACGGAATACAAGCCGGTAAAGTTGTTGAATTAGTTGTAATGTATCTTATTGATACTTCAGTATATTCACCGAATGAGAACGATAACATTAAAACACAGAATCTAAAAAAAGAGAGTGTATATCGTTATCCGTATGGTAGAATGATAACATTTGCATTGTCGGAAAAAGATTCACTTATTTTAGATGATAAACCTGCACCTAAAGGGTTTATGAATTTAGCAAATATTGACATCTTTAACCCTATGCAACTTAACAGAATAGAAGGTAAGTCGGAAGTTGAAGATTTAATTCCTATTCAAAACAGAATCAACGGAACATTGGCAAAACAAAGCTTTTTAGTATCTCAAAATGTAAACAGTATTGTAGCACCTGACGGAATTATGGATATTGAAGATGATGAAGTAGTAAGTCAAACCATAATTAAAGTAAATAAGTTAAATCCTGATGGATCAAATCCTTTATTTACAATTAAAAATCAAATGATAGATGAAGCAGTTAAGCTTGAAGCTATCATTGAAAGATACGAAAGACAAGCTTATAAAAAGGCAAAGCTTAACGAAACAATGATAAACGGTGTTCGTCAAATAGGAACAACTTCGGCAGAACAGGTTGAGAGTTTGAACGAATCACCTATGGCATCAATAAGAATGATACAAAAGAATCTTAAAAACTTTATTGTTGATGTCGGAAACAAAATCGTTAAACTAATTCAAGAGTTTTACACGGAAGATAGATATATAGAGATTTCTACCGGATTAAATGTCAACCAAATGACAGTTAAATATGCACAGTTAGGTATGAATCAAGACGGACAACAAACTATTGCTTTATATGACGAAGCAATGAACTTGGCACAAGAGATAGTATTAAATAATGATTGGCAATACAAGATAGAAGTTGTTGCAGGTGTAGAAATACCGAGAAGCAGAAAAGAACTTTCATACTTAATGGAAAAAATCTTTACTTCAGGAATATTAAACACAAATCAAGATATAGATTTGTTGGAACTTTATTTAAGAAGTTTAGATATACCTAATTACAGAGCAGTAATACAATTATTAAGACAAAAGCAACAAGCACAAGCATCGCAAGATGTTCCGATAGATCTAAAATCAATATTCTTAAATCCTAACTTGAGTAAAGCATTTGCAGATATAGTTAAATCGTTGGAAGGGTTTTCTAAAGCTAAAGGGCAAATACTTAATTCTTTAGGATTAGATGCAAGTCCGGACACATTCAATTCTGCACCGGTGCAAACAATAACAAGTAAATCATCAGCAACAGATATAGCAACAATAATACCTTCTAAAGTTAGTGAAAATCCTATTCAACAGGCAGAAGGGGAAGAAAATGCTGTTGCCGACAAATTATTAAAAGAAGGGGTAGCAAATGTTTAATTGTGGAGAGAAGTTTAGTTTAAAGAATGTAGTTTTAGATGTAGAGATTATCGGTGTATTTCCTGCATCGCAGACAAAAGACAGAATAACCGAATATGTTTGTTTGGTTAACGGTGAAAAGACAAGAGTAAAAGAAAACTTTTTTTCAATGCTTAAAAGAGCAGAAGTAAAAGAAGAAAAAGCAGATGCAGATTTAAAAGTTAAAACAGAGCCGATTATAGTTAAAGTTCAAGAAGAAACAAAACCTAAAAAGGAGAGAAAAAATGGAAGAAAAAGAAATGCCAAAGCTTGAAGAAATACAAGAAGAAGAACAAGTTGAAACGAAACCTAACATTGAAGAAGGATTAAAAGCAATAATCAATTCCAACGATATAAACAAAATAAAGGAAATTGCAAAATCTTTGTTGGGTGAAGAAGCAGCAGAAGAAAAAGAAACCGAAGATGTAACAATGGCTGACTATTTAGGGGGTAAATAATGCCTTTCGTGGATAAAGGACAATATAATTTCGGCTCACAACAAGCATATTCGTTAATTAGTGGCTTTAATAAAACATTAAGAGAAAAACAAGTAAGTTCGGAACAAGAAGCACAAAAAATAAGTGTAGCACCACAAACTGCAAATAAGCAGAGTGGATTTTGTAAATAAGTAAATGGAGAGAAAAGAAAAATGGAAATGGAAAATCAAGAATTAGAAAACCAAAATCAAGAAGTGCAAGAGCAACAGCCACAGCAACCTGTTGATGTTGATTCTACAAATGAAGGTGGAAAGGAAACGGAAACCGTAAATCCTGAAACCAATTTGGAAGAATGGCAAAAAGACAGTCGTTATGGCAAGATGTGGAACAAAGCAGACGACTTATACAACTCTTATAAGTCATTGGAAACAAAGTTTCAAGATGTTAACCCAAAATATACAGGGTTATTGAAAATCTTGAAAGAAAACGGATTTAAAGCAGAAACTTTAGCTGACGAGTTAAAAAAGTATGCAGATTACAGAAATCCGGAAAGCAGAATAAATCAGGTTTACAACTATGTTGATAAGTTGTTAAACAACAACCTTTATTCTGACAGAGTCTTACAATTCTTTAACCAAATAGAAGCCGAAGAATTGCAAAGATTATATCCGAATATGTCTGCTGAACAAATCAAAAAGCAACAAGAGTTGGAAGCCAAATTGCAACAGTTGGAAACGACCGAAAGACAAAGACAAGAAGAAAAGTATATGGCAGATACAACTGCACAGATTACGAACGGTTTAACCGAATGTGAGAATTTGGCAAAAGAGTATGGCTTCAAAATGACGGACGAAGTAAAAAGTTATCTTTTAACTCATTGCAGAGATAACAACATAGAGCCGAGATATATCAAAAGTGTATTTCGTGAACTTTATGGCAAACAGTTATTAGAAGCAAGAGATAAAAAGATACTTGCCAATTATTCGGCAAGAAAACAAAAAATTAAAGATGCCGAAATAATTTCAGGTGGAGCAGGTAAAGTCGGAAACTTTGCACCTTCAGGTGATGCAAAGTCAAAACTTAAAGCAACATTTGAAAGGATTTTGGGCAAACAATAGGAGAAAATAAAATGGCTCAACAAACACAAGAACTTAATGCAGCAGTCGTTCAGTATATTGATGACAAAATATTTGATGGTTTGGAAAAATGTTTACCTTTATGGAACTATCTTTCCAAAGAAGGTAAGAAAAAACAAAAAGGTGGAATTTATATTCAGTTCCCTATAAAACTTTTGGCAAATCAATCTCAGGGCTTTATAGCAGGAACAGGTGCAACAACAAGTGCAACACCTTCAGTTCAATTACAATACGGAGTTTTGGCTTGGAAATATTACAACTGCAATGTTAACTTCACATTGGAAGATTACAATGTTGCTTTTGATTCTGCTTTATCAGCAGTAGATTTCTTTGCAGAAAAAATTGACGGTGCATTGGCAGATATGTATAGAGATTTGTCAGCTTCTCTTTGGGGAAGTTCTGCACTTAATCCGTTAGCATTTGAAGGTATTTCCGATATTTGTGCTGCTTCAGGAACTGCTTATGCAGGTCTTTTAGACACAGATTATACCGGTGATGCTTATCTTCCTTTCTTTGATACAGCAACAACAGTATCTTATTCTGCTATCAACAAAATGATTACAAATGTTCAAGCAAGAATGCAGACAGGTGCAAATGTTGGTAATGAATGCTTTGGTTTCGCAAATACATTCGTTTATGAAAAATTTAAAAGTGCAGTTCAAGCACAACAGATGTTCATAAATGAAAATGAATTTGCAAAAGCAGGTTTCCGTGGCTTTATGGTTAACGGAGTAGAGTTCTATTTAGATGCAAATGTTCCGGGAACTAACACATCAGGAACAAACGACAATTGGGCAGTAATATTCCCTAAAAAAGCTGTTAAATTCATCTACAATTTTGGTTTTGACAGTGGAAGTCCTTTTGATACAACGAAAGAAGGTTTACAACTTCCTACAAATCCTTTGAAATCAGTTCAAAAGTATTTGAGTGGAAACTTGGTTTGCTCCGACAGAAGATTGTTCGCAGTAAACAAAACTTTCGGTGCTTAATTTCTTTTCTCTCCACAGAAAAGACTCTCTTTTGGCAGTGCAGAGATTAAACAAACTGCCAACTAAAAATCAGGAGTTAAAAAATGTCAGAAATATTATTGATTGAACAAGCATTAAACGAAGCAAACGACATAAAATCTTCTTCTACAACTGCAAAATATGGTTTAGGACAAACCATTACAACGATTGACGAGAACAATGATGTAAGAGAATATATTTATGTTAAAGCAGGTGCAGACTTAACAGCAAAAGATACCGTTATGGTAAATCCGGGCTTTGTAGCAGTAGCACCTTCAACAAGTGCATTTGCAAAAATTACCGGTGTAGCAAATATCGGTGTAGCAGAAGGTAGTTATTTCTTTCTTCAAATTAAAGGAAAAACAATAGCAAAATCAGCAGGAAACACAACAAAAGACCACTATACAAAATTGATAACTGCAGTTAAGACAGTTACCGATAGTTCGTCAGTAGTTGCTTCAACAAATGCAATTATAAATGAAGCAAGAACAGGTGCAGGAGATGTTTCAATAACATTGTTAGGTACAACAAGCGAAGTAGCAGCTTCCTAATATAGTTAAAAAGTGTGTGGGTGGTTTATAGCAACTTCCACCCACATACAACAGGAGAATAAAAATGGCAGAAACAACAGTAAACATAATAAGAGTAACAGGACAATCGGACGATGCGAGAACATATAGAGTAATAACTGCTAATTCTTCAAACGAGTTACCTGAAGGTGATAGCATAACATTTAAAGCAGTTTTTCAAGATAACGAAGGCAATACAATTAAAAGAACAATAAAAGATGCAGAAGGTAATGCAGTAGCATTGACCGAAATAGACGATATGATTGTTCTTGATTATAACTTTATAGAAATAGAAGCAACATATTCAGGAACTTTACCTGACGACCTTAAGATATATATGTTTTAGGGGGATAAATGAAAATTGTAGTAGATAAAAAAATTACAAAAATAGACGGAGATGTTGAAGATATACTTTCAACAAGCCAATTAGTTGAAGAAAATGACGGATTGAGAGTAATTGAAACAGAAATAGCAATATCTTCAAGTTATGGAATTTCAGTATCTTCGGCAAAAGAAATACATATTGAAAGTGATTATCCGATACAAGTTGAAATAACAAAGCAGGGAAACCAAATAGTTAATTTGTTCAATAAAAGAGAATTTTCTTTTATCGGAAACGACCAATATTTAAGTATAACATTGACGAATAATAATACATTAGAAACAGAAAAAGCAAAAATAAAAATCGTAGTGGTGGAATAATATGAAACTATACGAAGCATTAAGAAGAATAAACTTTAAAATTGGAACATTAGACGATATTACAGGCAGGGCAATAAATAATATCGTTGAAACTCGTTACATAATTGATGAACTTAACACACAGATGTTTCAGTATGCCAACAAGACAAAAGGTGTTCAAGATACTTACTCAACGATAACAAAACTTAACGAGCCGATAATTAAAGCACCTGCAAATGCTTTAAGGTCGTGTTCTTATTTGTTTGCAGAAGTTATTGTTGACGGTAAAATATTCCCTTTAGATGTTCGTGGCACAAATAATGTATTAAATAACTTTATGATTAACCCTTATAATGGTATTACAAGTTGGTTAATGCCTTTCGGACAGGGTAAAACACAATATTTGGGCTTATTTCCGACAAATTCAACAAGTGCTAATGTTACCAAATTAGCAACAAACATTTTATCCACAGATACGACAATAGAAGTGGAAAGCACAGCAGGTTTTATTAGAAATTTCGGCAGAGTGCAAATAGGCACAGAAAAAATAATGTATCAATATTGCGATAATACAAAATTATACGGTTGTGTTCGTGGTATAGAAGGAACTCAGGCACAAAACTTTGACGAAAATACCGATGTAACACATTGTAACTTAATTATTTATTATGCAAAGTTGCCTGAAAAGATAGTAGTTTATGACGATAATTTCGTTTCACAAGAAACATTAAACAAAGAATTGGAAATATGCGAAGAACATATGGAAGGAATAATCAAAATCGTAGCATATAACCTTATTTTAAAATTAGATAACACAAGAGCAGCACAATATAAGATAGACAGTGAAGAACTTTTTAATCAATACGAAGCAGATATAAGAAAAGGATATTCTAACATTAGAAAAGGAGCAAATGTTCGTCCACCGTATGCTTCACAAAACGGTTATCCTAATTGGACGAATTTACAACAATAAAATGGGTGATAAATTTTCTGTTTCTCACTTTAAAGGTATAAAAAACGACAGTAATTCAAAACAAGTCGGAATGGAATATTTTACCGACATTGTAAACTTTAATTTTGAGCCGACTTCAACTTGTGGCTTGGAAAAAGTGTTATGTCCTAAAAGAGAAATACAAATTGATGACGATAATATAGACGGAATATACGAATACAGATTTTTAAATCAAGACAACATTTTAACAACGGAAATAATTGTAGTATGTAACGGAAATATCTATAAAACAGACATTTCTTCAAACAAGACATTGATATATAGTGGCATTAGTAAAGGAAAATGCTCTTTTGCAACTTATCAGGATAAATTGTTTATTGCCAACGGAAAAGATTATCCGTTTGTTTATTACGGAAACGAAGGTGTAATATCGCAAATGGGTAGTCCTTTGGCTATGGTAGGAAACAATGACGGAAACTTAACAGGAACTTATAAGTATCAAATAACTTACATAACTGACGGTGGTGAAGAAGTTACCGGAGCAATATCAGATTCTGTGGATCTAAATTCGCAAAGTGCAAAATTAAAACTTCCGATAGGTTATGACGGAACAACAGCAAGAAAACTTTACAGAACACAAGCAAACGGAAATATCTTTTATTTGGTTACAACAATAGACAACTCAATAACGGAATATACCGACAATTTAAGTGATAATTTTTTAGGTGATGAAATTCCACAAATAAACAATGAATTGCCGAAACCTTACTTTTTGTCAGTAGCAGGTAGTAAACTGTTCGGTGGTAAAGTTGACAAATATCCCACACAATTATTTGTAACCGATGTATTCGGTGAAATTTTTGATTCTGCAAGTTATATTGATGTATCTAACTTCGGCAACGATAATACAGCAATAAACGGTCTTGCAGAAGATTTTAACAAGATAGTAGTTGGAACAGGTAAAAACATATTCTTCATAAATCCTGCCGATAATTCAGTAGTTTTAACTCGTGCAAATATCGGTATTTTAGACGGATATAGTGTTGCAAAGTGTCCTTCATTTAATAATTTCGCAGGTGGATTGATGTTTGTATCTACCGAATACGATGTTAGGTTGATGAGTGGACTTCAAGCACTTCCGGTTTCAACTTCGTTAGATAATGTTTCAACGGTAAACTTCGCACAAAATATTCAGGGAACTTTACCAAACGACCTTAAAGGTTACGGAAACATTACATCAATATTTTTTGATTACAAGTATATGTTACAGATAGACAATGTCAGATACATTTTTGATATTAGAAATTCTGCTTGGACTAAACAAAGAATAAAGACCGAAAATTACGAGAGTGTTCCGGTAGTGTTGGCAGAGATAGACGATGATTTGATTAACGGACAACAAGACGGATACTTGGAAACCGAATATATGTTGGTTAAATACAGAGAAGAAGAATGCAAAGCATTGTTGGAAAGTGTGGAAATAAATGCACAGACCGACTTTACATTAGTTGAAAAACTTTATTTTTGGTTTAACTTTAACGAAAACAACAAAATCAGGTTAGATGTTACCTTAGACGGAAACACAGCATTTACAAAGACGGAAGAATTTTCGTTGATAGACGGTGCATTTAATTCCGATTTTTTAATCACAGATTATACTCGTTGCAAATACGATATGGATTACAGAGTATTTAACATATATAAACCGTGTCGTTGGTTGAGATACAAATTAAGTGTAGATGAAGGCACAATAAGTTTACAAAACTTTGAAATTGCAGGACAACAAATAAGTAATAAGGAGTAATTATGATTATCACTAAAATTTTAAGATTCTTTTTACCGTTTTACAGAATGGCTTTCGGAATTGCACCGTTAGTTTTAGCAGCAGGAATAAGTGCAGCAGGAAGTGCATTAAGTGGGTTAAATCAGGGAGCAGCAGCCGAAGAAGAATACAAAAGAAGGCAAAGAGCATACAACAATATGCTGAAAAAAGCCAACGAAACCGAACAAGCAGGAGAAACTGCTTTTAACAATGTTGTTAATACCCAAAATCCTTATTTGGCTGTTATGCAAAGACAATTAAACGATAATACAAACAGAGATATAAACTTGTATCGTAACCAATTAAATACTGCATTGGCACAACAGGGCATTCGTGGTGGACAAGCAGCAACTCAAATGGCTCGTGGTTTGGGAAATGTAACGACACAAGCAAATCAGGACTTAAATACAATGTTATATAACGATCAACAACAAAATAGAAACTTACAAGCAGCATATAATCAGGCAAAAGCTTTGGCAGGATTAAATGCAGGTTTGCAACAATTTCAGGGATAGGGGGAATAAATGAGCTTACTTTCGTCTTTATATCAGCAACAACAACAAATAAATCAAAATCCGACAAGTGCAGTAAGAACACCGATACAAAATGCTTACGATAACTTATTAAATGCACAAGCAAATGCACAAAATACTGCAAAAGAAGAATGGGGAAGTGCAATAGGCAATTCCGTTAACGGATTAGCAAAAATAATTGCTTCTTCGGTAATAGGAAACCCTATTGAAAAAGCAGCTTCAACAAGAAATCTTGATAATTTTGATGCAAGACAAGATGCACTCGTAAGACAATGGGCTATGGAACAAGCCAAAAAGAGAAACGACTTTGTAAATCAGGCAAGAGAACAGTTAGGAATGGCAAAAGCAGACGAAGAACAAGCTTATAACAGACAACAAGATGCTTATAAAAAAATGATAGACGAAAGAAACTTCAACAATATAGTAAAGCAACAAGAAATTGCTAATAAATGGAAAGAACTTGACGATATAAACAGAAGGGAAGCAGCAGAACAAGCAAAAATTCAACAAGATATTCAAAATAAACGAATTGCAGAAAATGATTTGTTAGACAGAGCATACAAACAAGCACAAATTGACAAATTAAACAGAGAAAATAGTCCTGAATATATATTGCAACAACAAGAACAAGCACAAAAAGAAGCAGAAGATAAGGCAAAAGCAGAAGAATTAAAGAAAAACCAAGAGAGAACATTTACTTTGTTAAATAATGGTAGTGTAAGTCCTGAAGATGCTATGGTGATAAACAATAATCCGGAATTATATAAGTATCTTAAAGATGGGACGAGTTGGAGAAGTGGAATGCCGATAATAGGCAGCAAAAAGAAATTAGAGTTAGATTATGAAGCAATTTTGAAAGACCAAAATATACCGGTAACAAGAAAAAATATTAAAGAATTAAAAAAACAATTGGGGTTATAAAATGAATTTAGATTTAACCAAATTTGAAGGTGTAGGGCAAAAAGAAGAAACCAAAGATAATAAAGTTTACGGAACTCGTCAAGCTTTGTTGCAGGGTGCAACTTTCGGTCAAGCACCACACATTTGGGGTGGTGGACAAGCTTTAGGTGGTGCAATATACAATGTTCTAAACAAACAAAACCCTTTTAAAGATATTGCCAAAGATTATACCGAAGGCAGAGAAGAATTTAAAAAAGAATATAAAGATTTTGAAGATAAAAACAAAGCTTTGGCTTTCGGTGGTGATTTGTTAGGTGGACTTGCGACCGGTGGACTTGGTGCAAAAGCAATAACAAAAGTTCCGAGATTAGCTGCAATACTTAACAGTTCAAAATTGTTGCAAAGTCCGATAACAAGAGCTGCTTTGGTTGGTGGTGCTTTCGGTGGTGGTTACGGTGCATCAAATACATTAGGGAAAGGATTTGACTTCGGCAATTCTATTATAGGAGCAGGAACAGGAGCAGTTTTAGGTGGTGGATTAGGCAAATTAAGTTCTGTTGTAGGGAACAAAGCAAGACAATTATTAGGTGGCAAAGAGAGAGCTTTACTTGAAAACAGACCTATTCAAGAATTGGGAAATCAAGAGCAAAGAGTTGTTGAAAATATAAAGAATATGCCACAAGCAGAAATACAAGAAACAAAACTTTTAGAGAATATGAAAGATATACCGAAAAATGTTATTGATGTTACAGAACAGAAAATTGAAAGTTCCAATTTGCCACAAAAAGTTGAAAAGAATGTAACACCGTTATCAATAAAAGAAAAAGCAATAAATTCTTTAAAGACAGGTTATCAACAAGATGCAACGGATTTTATTGTTCCAAATGGTATGGAAAATAAAAATTTTAGAGCATTTTTAGAAAATCCAAAAATACAATATGAAGCTTCAAAAGGCAGTTTGGGAAGAAGGTGGGAAACTTTGCAGAACGAAGCAGCAACCGAATTTAGAAGAATGAACAAAGAAATAAGTTCGTTTGTTGAAAATGCTTATAAAGATATTCCTGACAATACGATTATACCACTTAAATTTAACGAAAAGAATCAAAGTGTTTTAGATTTGGCACAAGAAGAAATAAACAAACTTGCCAACAAGAGAGTAACAAGAAATCAAGCTTCGGCATTAAAAAAAGCACAAGAATTGTTAGATATGGCAAAAGTAACGGTTACCGAACAAGACGGAAACTATGGTATGAATTTCGGCAATATTAAAGATATGACACAACAATTACACGATTACGGAGAAATGTTTGCAAAAAAAGATAATAGAGATGCTGCTAATATGTTTAAAAACATTAGAAAAATGTTTGCCGAATACAGAGATACAAACCCAACAGCAGCAAAAGCAACTGAAAGATACAGAGATTTTAAAGAAATAAATAAAACTTTGGGTGAAATCGGAATGGATGTTGAAAAAGTTTCAAACAATAACAATATTGAAACAAGAATAATGTCTAATTCTCGTGGCAGAGCCGGTGAAAAGATGAACAGAGCATTAGATAAAGTTTTAAAGGTATTAGAAAAATATCCGGAACTTACACAATTCAAGAACTTAAAAGACAAAGTTCAGTTAGCTCAAGTATCTTACGATGCAAGACCGACAGGAAACAGCAAATTGTTAAGTTCAATAAAACTAACTCAACCGTTGCAAAGTTTAAATAAACTTATGAACAAAGAAGCACAAGACGAATTGCAAGTTTTAGGTATGAGATTATTAACAGGCAAAGTAAATCCTAAACAATTTAAAAATGTTGATATGTTTAGGGGTGGGGATAGTGTAAACAGAGCATTTTACAGAAATAAAGCTTATGGCAATATTTTAGATACTTTAAAATCTAAAAACTTGAATAAAGATGTTATAGAAGCAGCATATAGAAAATATCAGGGAGCAATATAATGGCAATACCAAAGATAACGGACTTAGTTTTATATGTTACAAAAGCCATAACAGGTGCAGATTGGAATACTAATTGGCAAAAGATTATCACTTGGTTAACAGGTGGCTCGGCAGATGTTAAATTTAATTCCGTAGATACGAACTCGGTAACGACATCAGGAACAATAACTTCTAATGGTGCTACAATCAACGGAAATGCCGATATTTCAGGCAATTTAAATGTCGGTGGTGTTATTAGTGGTGATGGCTCAGGTCTTACAGGTGTTCAGTCAACTTCTACAATAGCTTATACACCGTTTACTGTAAATAAAGGTTATATTGATACAACAGTATCTTCTGCAACTTACGGACAAGAAATCTTAATGGAAAAGAAAACCGGATATAACAATTTGGTTGAATTTAAAGTGCCGATACTTGCGACAACTTCCGATGGTGTAACATTTAAGTTAGAACAATTAGACGATTTAAATGTTGATAATTACACAGACGGAACTTATGTTGTTTGCATAAAGAAAAATCAACAAAGAGCAGAACTTAAAATGGGTGTATATCGTCAAAGATTAGCACCTACGGACAATTCTGTTCCTAACAATACATTGTGGTTAGATACTTCAACGGAAAATATCCAATGTTACGAGAAATTGAATAATGTTTGGACAACAAAGTATGACGGTGTTCCTATCGGTGAAGTTGTGGTTGTTGGTGGTGAAGTAGATTCCGTTAAAACCTATCACTATAATTGGAACGGATACAATATTAATGTCCAAGAAACTACGACAATGAAACAAAGACCTGTCGTTATAGTTGAAACTTTTTATGCAGATAATATTGATTGGACTGCAAAACAGAGCCAAACAGATTGGTATAACATATATTCTAATGGTTATGTAGAACAGGGTGGAAGAATTAAATGGAACGATGGAGAAAACGGAAATGAAACTCTTGTTTTGAAAGTTCCGTTATCAAAAGTATGTACTGCCAATGTGATACCTTTCAAATATGCAGGGAATGACAGAACTTCCGATGGCTCAATACAAAGCATATCAGGTGGAACGGTAGTTGTTTCTCGTGGAACGACAGGCAATTATGGTGGTGTTATAATTTGGGAAGTTAAAGGTTATAAATAGGAGAAATAAATGAAACCTAAATTTTCGGATTTAATAACTTATATCAATAAAGCATTAACAGGCAACGATTGGAACACAAATTGGCAGAAAATTGTTAATTGGCTTACTTTGGGAACATACGATTTAAAAGTAAATAAAATTGAAACAAACGAAATAGAAAATTCAGGAACATTCACACAAAACGGAGATTTGATTGCAGATAGTGTTCAAGCAGATACCGTTACTGCTAATTCCTTTGTCGGTGATGGCTCACAATTAGAAAATATCAAAGTTGAAAACATTTTTCCTTATACACCGTTTAGTGTAAATTCTGCAAAATCTAATTTTATTGTTAACGATACGACAAAACTTACTTTTGATGTTGATGACGGAACATTATACAAACCTTTAATCGTTACAACTGCTGACGGAAAACAAATAAAAATAACATCTATAAATGATTATGATGTTTCCGGCTTAAACGGAACATATTACATATTTGTAGATGAAGAAACAAACGGTGGAACGGTATATTTAAAATCTTGCACGATATTCAGGCAGTCAGCAGAGCCGACAGGACAAAACGGTGATATTTGGTTAGATATTTCCAACGAGCCATTTGTTTGTCGTGAAAAAGTGTCAAATAATTGGTATTCCGACACATACAACAAAGTTCCTATCGGTAAAGTGGTTATAACAGGTGGCACAATAGACAGTTTGGAAACTTTACCTTTTAACGATAACGGAACAAATGTCGTCTTGCTTCAAAGTTACAGAAACGGAAAGAGTTGGTATAGGATATATTCCAACGGATATGTAGAGCAGGGTGGCTTAATAGCAAGAAACGGAACAACGACAACAGTTAACTTGTTGGTGGAATATTCCGACACAGATTATTTTGTTTCTGCAACAGGCACAAGAGCATCTTCAGGAAGTGATGGATATAATTGTGTCGTTCTAACCGATACGATAACAACAACATCTTTCGGTCTTAGTATCGGAAGTGAATTTCCGTCAATGTATTGGTTTTCTTGTGGTTTTAGGGGGTAAAAATGAATATAGGATATAAGTTATACAAGAAGGACAAAACTATTGAAAATTATTCAAATATGGCTCTTTGGTGCAATTCTAACAATGCTTTGATAGTAGATAAAGGCAATTATTATGAAGTAGTTGCGATTATTCCACACGAGCCGACGATTAAAGAACAATTAGAAGAATTAGAACACAAAACAGGTTATACAAGAGCAATAAGAGAATTGATACTTGCAGATAATTCAGGTGCAAGTGAGTTTGTAAAAAATAAGGCACAAGAAATTGAACAAATAGCAGAACAGATAAGGGGGGTAATATGGCAGGAACAATGAATAAGGGTAGTTTAGTTAAAAATCCAAAAAGTTCAGGTGGTGGGGGTGGTGGCTCAACTGACTATACAGATTTAAGCAACAAACCTTCAATCAATAGTGTAACATTAAGTGGAAATAAAACAAGTGCAGATTTGAGTTTGGTATCTGCTCCGACAGTTCTCACAAACCAAACATCAACATCTATGGCATTGGCAGGAAACACAATATACAAGTGGACATCGGCACTTACTTCTTTAAGTTTTGCTTCTGCCGAAGTTAGTGATTTGGAAACTGTCCTTTACTTTACGACAGGGGGAACGATAAGTTTTACAGATAGTTCTTCTCTTAAATGGGGTGGAGATGGCTCTGCACCTTCTTTGGAAGCAAACACGATTTATTGTATTTCAATTAGAAATGGTCTTGCAGAAATAGATACCTTCGGAACAGTATCGTAAGGGGGTAAAAATGTCAAGTTTTAGACAACTTATGATGAGAAGTAAAGGTGGTGGTAGTCCGATACCTGCACAATATGAAGTGGTTGATTATATCCAAAGTTCAGGCACACAATATATTGATACAGGGCTATATCCTAATCAAGATTATGGTGCAGTAGTTTCGTTTAAGTATATAGCACAAGGTTTTGTGTTCGGTGCAGAACTTAATTGGGCAAACAAATCTTTTGATTTAATTCCTTCGCCTGATGGGGTAACCTATGTTTATGATGGCTCAACATCGTTTCGGTATTATGGAACAATGAACACAACATCTTTATATACTTGTGATTTGAAAGGAAGAGTAGGAAAGTTGTATAAAGACGAAGCACTTATATATGAATACACCGACCCGTTTACAAGGTCATTTACTTCTTCTTATAAATTAGTTTTATTCGCACTGAACAGGGGAGGCTCTATACGAGAGAATGGAAAAATCAAAATGTATGCTTGTGATATATACGAGAACGATGTTGTTCTTCGTAGTTTTGTGCCTGTCTTTGATACGATAAATCAAGTATATGGTTTATATGATGTTGTCGGACAACAATTCTATGGCAATTTGGGTAGTGGAAACTTTACAGGGGGTAATGACTAATGTTCGGTAAAATTATAGACGGAAAATTGGTAGTTGCAGGAAAGAAAATAAAAATTGAAAACGGTTGGATAACTAATCCTACCGAAGCAGATTTGAAAGCAAACGATTATAAAGAAATTGAATATACCGAAAAGCCGACTTACGATAAAGAAGAAGAAAAGTTGGTTGAAGTATATACTGACGGAGATAAGATAACAGTCAGTTATAACAAGATAGCACTTACAGACGAAGAACACAATGCTATTATACAGAGTGAAATATATGAAGAAGAATATAAAATTACACAAAGAAATTTGAGAAATGCGATTAAGGGAGATGAATTTGCACTCAACAAGATAACGGAAGTAGAAAATAATATTGCAGAGTTAAGAGCAAAAATAAGAGAAATAAAACAGGTTGAAGAATAAAATGAAACGACATTTAAGCAGAATATTCACTATACCAAACATAGTAGTTTTTTTGAGTGCATTATATATCTGTTTTCAAATCTACGAATTGCCACCGAAAGTAAGAGCTTTGCAAGATAGATTAACTGTTGCAGAAAAAGAAATAATTATATTAAAAGAGAAAATGAATTTGAATTTGACTATGTTATCGGAAGTAAGGGCAGATGTAAAGCAGATTTTGAAAGATGTTAAGTGATAGGATTAGCATATAGTAGTATTGTTCTTTTAATTTTGAGCATACGAGTTATAAAAAACCTACCTTCATTAAGTTTTTTGGCGATACTCGGCTTGATGCTGTCTAGGTTTTGGTAGATATTTTCAAGTGTATCAAACTATCTGCTCCGCCATAAGATTAAAACAGTAGGCTCGGCTCTTCAGGTTTGTTGTAGTCTTGAAGATAAGTAATCGCGAGTGCTTAGAATCAAGAACAGATACAGAGAAAAACAACTCCGAGCCTCGTCAAGAGGATATATGTGGTATTTAATAATGTTGATGGTTTTAATAGCAGTATGTCTGATATTAGATAAAATAATAGATTAAAGGAGAGAAGAAAATGGAAATTATTACTTGGCTTAAAGCAAATTGGGAAAGTATTTTGGCAATTATCGGTGGAATAGTATCAGTAGCAACAATAATCGTAAAGTTGACACCGACACAAAAAGACGATAATGCTTTGGCAACATTGATTAGAATTTTATCAGTTTTTAGTTTAGTAAATCCTGACGGAAGTTTTATCGGAAAAAAAGATAATTGAATATTGACAATAGCCAAATATGGCTTTATCTATGTTAAAGCCAAAGAAAAGGGCTATATACCGAAGATAGAGATAACAGATAAGTTGTATATGCCGATTTCAAAAGAAGTAGTTAAAGGAAAATTTATAAAACTAACTTGGAGATTTTAAATTGAAATACTGCATAAATTGTATGTATGGAAGAATAAAATACCGACAGGAAACAGGATATTATTGTTGGTGTGAAAAGCACAAAAAAGAAGTTGGTTTTTATAAAAGATGTGAAAATCATAAATGAAAACGATATAGGGAGATAAGTCCTTATAGGTGGCTATCCGGAAGGTTAACTGAGTTTTAAAACTTAAATGTCTATAAGGCAATCCTGAAAGGATATAAATGATTAAGTGTATAGATTGTCAATATTATTGCATACATAATAACGAAGAATTTTGTGCATACTATTGTGAATTTATAGACAGAATTATTTTACTTTCAATGTGTAAATGGTTGGAGAAAGGATAATGAACGACTGCAAACAATGTGATAAGGTTTTAATAAATTGGCTTGGAGATTTGGGCTGTAGCACCCTTAAAGATTGGATTACAAGAGAAGAATATAAGGAAGGAAAAAAGATATTAGATAATTGTCCGTTAAAGGAGCAGAAATGAAACTAAAATTGCAAAGATATTTATTCACAGACGATTACACAATGGGTTTATTATTTATTGACGGTGTCTATTTCTGCGATACAATAGAAGATAAATATCGTGGGCAAAATCTTTCCAAAACAAAAGTAATGAACGAAACTTGTATTCCTTATGGTGTATATACCTTAAAAATCACTTATTCACCTAAATATAAAAAGAATATGCCACAAATATTAGATGTGCCTTACTTTACCGGTGTTCGTGTCCATAGTGGAAATTCGGCAAAAGATAGTTCCGGCTGTGTAATTTGTGGGATAAAATCAAAAAACGGTGAAGTTTTGGAAAGTAGAAAAACTTACAATGCTTTACTTAAAAGATTAGAAACAGCAAACAATATTAAAATAGATATTTGTTAAAACTATATGAAAGAATATAAACAATGTTTGTTTTTTAGTTACCAAAGATATTGCAGAAGAAGATATATTAAAGACCTTATATACCTATATTATTCCGATTTATCTTGTTATAAATGTCCGAAATTAAAGTGTAAACATTTCAAAAAGAACAATATATATAATAGGTTAATATTAAAGATATTATGTGCCTTTCCTTACTTAAATAAGTATATTAGATTTCTATAATTAGTCCAAAATTAGACCAACATAGACGATAAAAAAGTCGTGGTCTCGGAGTTTCACTCTTAATAATTAAAAATTCAAAAATACCGTCTAAATTAGTTGAAACTTAACTTTTATAGACGGTGTTTTTTATTTTATCATTTCGGCTTATTTCGGTCTGTTTCGGTTTGATTTCAAAAGTGTTAGTCCAAAAGTAGTCCAAAATTAGTATGGCAAGAGATTTATTGCTTCGTTTGAGTATTTTGGGCTTAAATGAAGATAAACTTGTAATATTTCAGGTTTGTTTATTCTTGCCCACCTTTGAACGACAGAGCCATCAACACCTTTCATAATTAGATGTGAAATAAAGGTATGTCTGCAAGTGTGGGCTGTTCCTTCTATTCCAATTCGTTTGAAATACTTGCTTATTGTTGCACTAAACGAACACAATGCCTGTTTTTTCGTGAAATCTGCACCAACAACATATTTACTATTATTTGATATACTTTTTAAGAAATTTTTAAGGTTTCTGTTCATTGGAACAATAGCAGGGTTGGGGTTTGCTCTTTTTGTCTTATGTGGGTAAATCCTAACCGAATCGGAATCAAATAACACATCTTTCCATTCCAACAAACAAGCTTCTTTTAATCTCAATCCTAAATATAACATTAAATAACAAGCAATAGTTATTCTTCCACTTTCGCAATTCGTGAGAATTTTCCCTATTTCTTCTTCTGTAAAGTATTTTGTTTTAGTCATCTTTTCAGTAGGTATTTCTTTTACCAAACTTGCTTCGTTTCTTATACCTTCAAATAATTCAGTTGTTGCGAATTTCCACATACTCTTAATTGAGTGTAAATCTCTGTTTAACGAGTTATCTTTTAACTTGTCAATTTCTTTCCTTATGCTTATGTATTTCCTTATTTTATCGGCATTTAGTTCTTTAAAGTATTTTAGATCTAAATTATTATTTATTGCCTTTATAACACGAATATCGGCTTCCGGTGCTGCTTTATTGAACTTTGAATAAGCAATAAACTTATCGCAGAAATCAGTCCATAACATAGTATCAAAATTGTATTTTCCGTCTGTTTTAGTTGTTGAGTGTCTTTTATCGTGGAGATAATCTTCGGCAAAGAGTTTGGCTTTCAGTCGGTTTTCTTCGTGAGTATTAACCCACCTTTGTTTTCCGTTTATGTACGGTTTGAAATAATAGTATTTGCCACGAAGATAGAGTTTCATTCTTCTTCTTTTCCTTCAAATAACCACTGATGATAAATATCTCTTTGAACTTGCTTTATTCTATCTACAGGAACAGTTGTTTGCATATCATCAAGTTCTTCTAATATTTTACGGAGAGAGTTTTTTATTCGTTTAAACCTATATTCTAATAACTCAATATTCTTTTTTTCTATTTTTCTTGCAACAAATAAATTTAAGTATAAATATAAAACTGCTAATATGAGCAAAATAATCATTTTTTATCTCCTAAAATATGTTATAAGTTCCGACAACCTTTCCTATTATTTTGATTTCTTTCGGTATTATTTTCTTCCCTGAAGGGTTTAAAAAGTGCAATTCTATCTTTCCGTCAACAACCTTTATTCTTTTAATCGTAAATCCGTTTTCGGTTTTAACCAACATATTTTTATTATTTAAAGGCACATCTATTTTCTTAATTATGCAATATGCTTGTGGTGGTATTTCAGGCAACATACTTTCACCGACACAACGAACAATAAAATCACTATCCGGAAATAGTTTTTTCGGAACTTCGGCAAAATCATCTATAACTTGTTCGTCAATAGTGCAATAATCAGGTTTACCACAGACAACGGTTGTCAAAATCGGCAATTTCATTGTAGTTATATCGTTCAACGGTTGAACTGTTGAAGTGTCTATTTCTTCATCAATAAGTAATTGTGCCAACGGAACTTTTAAAACATTAGCAATTTTTTCTATTGTTTCTCTTTTTGGGTTTCGGACACCACGAAACCAACCGGAAACAACACCACGAGTAATGCCTAACTCTTTGGCTAAATCCGATTGATTTATACCTTTTTCTGCCATTAAATTTTTAATTTTTAAAAGCAACTTTTTGTCCGACATTTGCACTCCCTTATTTTACTTTTATCGTCAATAAATTTACCTATTGACATTGTTCTACAAATGTGCTACAATTTGTATAACAAAAGTAGGACTATGAGAGAAAAACTAAATAAACTTAAAAGGAAAAAACGATGTATAACAAAAATTTTATAAATAAAATAGAAATCGTATTTGTCAACAACAAATTCGTTTTCTCCCTAAAAGAGTGTGGTTTCTCTCATAGTAGAGTCCTTTTAAGTCCACACTCTTTTTTATTATAGCCAATTTTTTGGAAAGGTGCAACTAATGACAGAAATTTTAGGAATACAAATGATAACTCAAAAAGAAGTTGGGGAACTAATCGGAACAAAATCAAGAAGCACAATTTCCGAGTGGTTAGCAAGAGCAGAAATAGACGGAACAAGCATTAAAGGACAAAAGTATTATTCCGTAGAACAAATCAGGGACTATTTGAGATACGGAAAGACGGAAATAAGAAAAGCAGTTGAAATCCTGAGAGAAATTTCAACTTTAAAAAGGGGGAAAAATGAATAAAAAGGAAATGTTGTTGAAAATGGAACGGAATTTGCAGATTTTAGTAGCAAGAAAAAACAGATTACAAGCAGAGTTAGAAGAAATTGACAATTTGCCTTTAACAAAAGTCAACAAAGAAAATACAAACAGATGGCACACAGTATTTTGCAAAATTAAGCATTTAGAAAACAGAATAGCAACAAGACAAACAGAAATGGAAATTTTGGCAAACAAAAGGGATAAAGTGAGAGATATTATTGCCGAAAGTAAAAGCATATTCAATTCAATATTTTCTGCAAATTTGGGGGCTAAATAATGAAATTATCTAACAAAGCAAAAGATTATATCGTTTTAACAGTTATCTGTATTTTGGTTATTTGGTTTTTATCCGGTGCAGTTTGGTATGTAAAAAGTTTATTTGCAGAAGAAAATGTATATCTTTCCGATGCAGAGAAAATGAATAAATACTATGCCGAAGAACGAATTAAAACGGAAATGAGATACTTTGCAATGTGGGAATATACGGAAAATATGTCAACGGAAGAATACATTGAAACTTTTTTTAAGGGGGAATAAATGAAACCACCGAGAAATATAAAAAAGTTTAGCAGTTATGAAGAAGCAGCAGAACACCAAAGAGAGCAGGAATTAGAAGAATATTTAGAAGATGAAGAAATAGAAGAATATGACGAAATGGATAAGTTTGACGAATGGTATGACGAATATCAAGACAATTTAGCAAAGGGGGAATAATGAAAGTAAAAGATTTAATAGAAAAATTACAGAAGATGCCACAAGATACAGATGTTTATATTGAATTAAGGCAGAGTGAAAACGATTTGGATATTGCCGAAATTCAACAATATAAAGACTGTATATGTTTAATTGCGAATTATAGAGATTTTTCAATAGATGAA
This sequence comes from uncultured Bacteroidales bacterium, assembly GCA_937876865.1. GTDB lineage: Bacteria > Bacteroidota > Bacteroidia > Bacteroidales > P3 > Onthomorpha. The sequence continues at coordinate 28,288 of CALEFF010000006.1, forward strand.
GAAGAAATTTCTTTTATTGAACAAGAGTTAGACGAAGAAGCAAGACAAGATGCAATAGATAGACAAATAGATACTTATTTGGGCAAATAGGGGGTAAAAATGGAAAAAACTTTATATCAAAAATTAGCAGAAATTAAGTTAGAACTTTCAAAGGCACAAATTAAAAAAAGTGGTGTAAACAAATATTCAGGGTTTACTTATTATGAATTAGCAGACATTCTTCCTGCAATAATAAGTTTATGTTCAAAGTATGGTGTTTATACTTATACATCTTACGATAACGATATGGCAAAACTAACAGCAGTAAATACTAATAATCCAACAGAACAATTTTCAATAACTTCACCAATGAGAACATTTGAATTAAAAGGCAGTAATGCAATTCAGGTTTTAGGTGGAATTGAAACTTATTCAAGAAGATATTTGTATTTAGCAATGTTTGATATTGTTGAAAGTGATAGTTTTGATGCTAATGCCGGAAGTGATAAGAATATTGAAATCAAAAAAGAAGTTAAGCAAGAAAAAGTTTTAGATCCAAAGCCAAAAACCGAAAATGTTGATAATGTTGAATTTGCAACACAAGAGCAGATAGAGATGTTAAAGGCATTAGGTTATAAAGGTGCAAAAAAACCGGAAACAATGACAACAAAAGAAGCTGATTATTATATCCAAATGGGCAGAACAATGAAAAAAGGGGTAAAAAAATAATGGGAATAATATTTGATGCAGTAAATCACAAATATTTCAAAGACGGAGATTTAAAGCCTTCTGTTGGGGGAATAGTCAATTATTATCTCAATATTGACCTTTCAAACATTCCACCGGAAATACTTAAATCGGCTCAAGACAGGGGAACGGATATTCATTTAATGTGCGATAAGATTTTAACCGGTGAAGATTTTGAAACGATATATTCAAAAGAATACAAAGATTTTGAGTATCTTCGCAAAAAACACAAAATCAAAGCAAATTCTATTGAAGGTATCGTTTATGCTTGGACACCACAGGGTGATTATTGTGGAACTTATGACCTTTACGATTCTAAGAGCAAAATTCTTTACGATATAAAGACATCTTACGAAAAACATATAGAAGAATGGACTTTAAAAACTAACTTATATCGTTATGCTTTGGAACAGAATAAATCGCAAGTAAAAGAGATAAAAATAATCTATTTACCAAGTGAGAAATCACCAAACAAAGCAGAAGTATTTAATTTGGATATTCTTCCTGATAGCAAAGTGGAAGAAGTTGTAAGAGCATATTACAGACAAGAAAGACCTACACAATTAGTTGAATTAAAGACATTATCCAAAGATGCAATTAAACAGTTGGCATTAGCATTTTCAACTATTGAAAGAATACAGAATGAAATTGACACCATAAAACAGAGAGTAAAAGAAGAAATGGAAAGCAGGGGGATATATAACTTCCAATGTCCTGAATTTAACATCTCAATTAGGAAAAATCATATTCAAAAAAGGTTTGATGGAAAGAAGTTCAAAGAAGATTTTCCGGAAATATATGAGAAGTATGTAAAAGACATAGAAATAAAGTCGTCAATAAATATTGATTATAAAGGTTCGTAAGAACCAAATAGAGTTAGGGTTAAATCTTTAAAACCCAACGGTTGCCGATGATACCGAAAATCATCAACTATCACTATACAGTTATTAGGTTCTGTTGCAAAACCTTAATTGCTCTTTTTAAGTGGTAGGCAATTATCGTTTTTGGAACGATAAGGAAAGGATATTTTTGTTAGGCAAAATTACAAAGGTCGGTAGCGGTTGTTTTGCAAAATAAAAAAGCTTCTTTCGGCGGTTACCAAAAACATCAATATTAAGTTAAAAGCCCTGCCTTTTAGACAGGGCAAACAAAATCAAGTAACAAAATATATAAAAGGGGGAATAAATGACAGACATTAACAACATTGTTATTTCAGGCAGATTAACTTCCGATGCCGAAATAAGAGCAACAAAATCAGGGAAGAAACTAACAAACTTTTCTATTGCAAGTAATGATGATTACAAAGCAGATGAAAAGTGGGTTGAAAGAGCATACTTTTTTAATGTTCTTTTATCCGGTGAAAAACAATTATTTAAAGGCACACAAGTTGTTGTTGAAGGGAAAATGACACAATTCAAAATTGAAAAAGAAGGACAACCTAAAACCTATTACAGAATTATTGCAAATAAGGTTAAGAAATACGAACAGAAAAAAGAAGAAAAGCCGAATAGTGAGTATGTAACAGATTCCGTAGATACAGACGAAACATTGCCATTTTAAAGGAAAAGAAAAATGCTTGAAAGAATAAAATTATATAGAGATAGTTTCCAAAACCACAAACAATATCCGATTCCAAAGGCACAATTAGTTATAGCCGATATTCCTTATCAATTAGGAAGCAATGCTTATGGCTCAAATCCGAGTTGGTATATAGACGGAGATAACAAAAACGGAGAGAGTGATAAAGCTCACAAATCTTTTTTTACTACCGATACAAAATCTGCTTTCGGTATAAATGAGTTTTTTTTGTTTTGCAGAACATTATTAAGGAAAGAGCCGAAACAAGCAGGGGAAAGTCCGTGTATGATTATTTTTTGTGCTTTTGAACAACAATTTGAACTTATACAAGAAGCTAAAAAATGGGGTTTTGAGCATTATATAAATCTTGTTTTTAGGAAAAACTTTTCGGCACAAGTTTTAAAAGCAAATATGCGAATAGTTGGTAATTGTGAGTATGGTTTATTGTTTTACAGAGATAAACTTCCAAAGTTTAATAACGAAGGAAAAATGGTTTTTAATTGTATTGATTGGCAAAGAGATACAATAACACCGAAGATACACCCTACACAAAAACCTGTTTCGTTATTAGAAAATCTAATTAGATTATTTACAGATGTTGATGATGTTGTAATTGACCCTGTTGCTGGTAGTGGAACAACATTATTAGCTGCTGCTAATTGTGGAAGAAGGGCTTACGGTTTTGAAATAGATAGAAATTTTTATAACGGATTCTATGAAAAAATACTGCCTTTGGCTCATATAGATATGTTTGACAATGCTGTTTTAGAACAACAAAGACAAGAAAAACTTAATTTAAAGGAAAAGTATGGAAGAAAAGATAATAGCAGATAAAAATAGTTTAGATTCACTTTATCAGGACTTAGCAAAGAAAATAGAAGTTAGACCTGTCAAAGTAGCAATATCTTCACTTAAAAAGAAAACAAATAAACAACTCGGTTATTATTGGGCAACGATAGTTCCGACAATAACAAAAGAATTAAACGAAAGGGGTTTGGCTTCTGCAATGCTAACCGAAGCAGATGTAAACGAAGTTCTAAACAGAAAATTTTTTAATAAAAAGGTCAATATTGACGGTGAAATTCAGGTGTTTGCAAGAAGTAAAGCATCGGCAGATATAGATGAGATGAAAAAGTTTCTGTTTGATGTAATAAATTGGGCAACGAATTTAGGAATACATATCCCACCACCGTTAATGGAAGATGTGTTTTAAAGGAAAGGAAATGAACGAAAAATTGGAAAGAAGTTGGTATTTAAGGAAAGAGTTTTTTAAAGAGTTTAAATTCAATGCTCCGTTAAATGTAAATATCTCGGCTGTTTTAGGTTATTTGTTTTTGGATATAGTTGAATTAGATAACAAAATAAAAACACCTGATAATGTCAGCACAAGAGATTATGTCAAACAAAAATTCGGTGATAGAGCAATGGAAATAGTTAAGGAGTGGATAAGTTTATGATTTACGGATATTTAAGAGTTTCAACAGATGACCAAGATTGCGACAATCAAAAAAGGGGAGTTTTAGGATTGGCAGAGCAAAGGGGATTAACTGTTGATAAATGGATAGTTGATGACGGTATATCCGGAACAGTAGAGCCGGAAAAAAGAGCTTTTGGGAAGTTGATGAAAAAGTTAAAAGCAGGTGATATTATTCTTGCTTCCGAACTTACAAGATTAGGCAGAAAATTGTTTATGGTTATGCGAATACTTGAATTTTGTATGAATAACAACATTAAAGTTATCACTCAAAAAGACGGATACGAATTAGGTGATAATATCCAAAGTAAAGTATTAGCATTTGCTTTCGGTTTGGCAGGTGAAATAGAGAGAAATTTAATATCTCAAAGAACAAAAGAAGCATTAGCAAAAAGGAAAGCAGAAGGTAAGATTTTAGGCAGACCTACCGGTAGCAAAAATCTTGAACTTAAATTGACTCATAAAGAATACAAAATAACCGAATATTTAAGACAGGGTTTTTCTTTTTGTCAAATAGGCAGATGTTTAAAAGTGCATAGAACGACAGTAAGAAATTTCGTTCATAGCAAACCTGAATTATTAAACATCTATAACAAGCATCATAATAAGGCAGAACATAGTTGGGCTTTGATGTGTATATAAATAGTGTATGGGAATTTATATAAAAGGTCGTATTGTTCTTTGAGTTCTGGGTCTGTTTGGGAAATCAGAACTGTTTATTCTTCCTACCGGAAAGACCATACCTTTCCGGTAAAAAGGTAAAAAAATGAAACTAATAAGTGTAGAAAAGTATATTCAAAACATTAAACAAAATGCACATTTATTGCCGAAGAATTATTATTCAATGAGATTCCACCGTGATTATATAAAAGCATTATCTTTAGAAGAATACGGAAAATGGCTTGAATACCTAAAAGAACGAGAATTAGAGAGAAATAGAGTTTACAGACAAACACATAGAGAACAAATAAGAGAACGAGAAAAAAAATATTTACAAGACGAATTTAACCGGAAAAGAAAAAACGAGAAACATCTTGAATGGAAAAAGCAGAATCTTGACCGATACAAAAAATACTACGAAAACTCAAAACAAAAGAGAGAAAAAACTTGGTTGAAATATTATCAAGAACATAAGGAAGAAATAAAAGCAAGACACAAAGAATATTACAAAGACAGGCAAAATTGGTTGAAACATAAAATAAAACATTGCGATTGGTATATGAAAAAGAGAGAAGATAAAGAGTTTATGAAAAAGAATTGTGAAAGGGCAAAAAAATGGTTGCAAGAAAATAAGGAAAGAAGAAGGCAGTATATGAAAGAATATTATAAAAGAAATAGGGGGAGAAAATGACTAAAAAACAACTTATTTTGGAACATTTAAAGAAGTATAAAAGCATTACACCAAAGGAAGCATATTTTGAATATGGCTCAATGAGATTAGGAGCAGTAATATTTGAGTTAAGGAAAAAACATAAGATTAAAACAAACTTAATAGATGTTGCCGGTAAGTATGGCAATTCTACCGTTGCTCAATATGTTTATGAAGGAGCAATAGCCAAATGATAAAAAACACGAAAAAAAGGGCAAAAGCAAAGGTTAAATCAATATCACAGTTAAGGAAGGAAGCCGATAAGTTAGCAAGTGAAGTTGTAAGGTTAAGAGATAAAAGATGTTTAATGTGTGGAGCAACGGAAAACCTTCAGGCACATCATTTCATTGTAACAAAGGGCAGTTCAACAAAGCATCGTTGGGATTTACATAACCTTCTGACTTTGTGTTACTCGTGTCATATACACAAAGTTCATTCAACTGCAAGTCTTAAATGGATAGGAATATTAAAAAAAGCAGCAATAATAAACGGAATCTGCACCGAACAAGATATTGAAGAAATATCCGGAGATATAGAGCCGATGAAAATCAATAAAGGTGTTTTGGAAGGTATTATTGCAGGATTAAAAGTAAAAAAGGAGAGTTTATTAAATGAAATTTAATCAAATAGAAGTTTTTATCAATTCGCATAATGAAATAGCAATAAAACAGGGAAACGAAGAATTTGACAAACATTTCCGTATAGTTTTCATAACCAAAGACCAAGCTGATATTGTTGCAGATGAAATCAAAAGGTTGGCAAAACAACTGAAAAAAGAAGGAGCAAAAGAATAAATGGAAAGGGAAAGTTTTGTTTTTTATGCGAGTTTTTTGGAAGGCATAGAAGGTTTATCAAACGAAAGCCAATTAAAAGTTTATCAAGCAGTAATGAACTTTGCAATAAGGGGTATAGAGCCAACTAATTTAATAGGTATTGAAAAAAGTATATTTGCACTAATAAAACCACAGATTCTTGCTAATAACAAAAAGTATAAAAATGGTTGTTCCGGTGGAGAGTTTGGGAAATTAGGTGGCAGACCTAAAAGTAAAACAAAAAAAACAACAAAAAAACCCAAAGGGGTTATTGATAAAAACCCCAATGGGGTTAATTCTAAAACCCCTAATGAAAATGAAAATGTTAATGAAAATGTAAATGATAATGTTAATGTAAATGAAAATGATAAACAGATAGAGCAACCGAAACAACCGGTTGCAGTAGTTCCTAAAAAGATTCCACAACAAAGAGTTTTTGATTATTTCGCAGATAAGTATAAAGCTCTTACAGGGTTTAAATACAAGTCCAAAAGCAGTGATTTTGTTAATCTCGCAAAGTTAATCAAAGATTATGGAGAAGATAAAGTTAATCAAAAAATTGATTGGTTAGAAGTCGGCTGTGTAAATCGTGTCTTTTGGTTTGCCAAAGAAAGTGGAGTTAACAGCTTTACTATCGGCAATTTGGTTAGGAATTGGAACGAGATTCTTCCACAATACACCAAAGAGCAGTTGCAAGAAAAAGAAAAGAAACGACAGGAAGAAGAAACGATGAAAAGGGTGTTAGCAAATGCACAAAAATTAAGACAGGAAAGGGAGAGTTGGAAAAATGAGTGAATATCCGTTAAATGAACAAAATCAATATCCGTTAATCCGGAAATGTGTTGAAAGAATGTTTGCATCAAGAACAAAGCCGATGAGTGAAAAGACAATAGAGATTTGGGTTGAAGAAATAATTACAAGAAATGTTAGTGATATTGCTATTAAAAAGGCAACAAACGAGTTTATTGAAGAAGAAGAATACAACCTTTCGTTGCCGGTAGTATTGAAGCTGATTTATAAAAATACTGCTTATGCTATTCAGCACAACAAAAATTGTCCTTTTTGTGAAGGTGTAGGAACTGTAAGTGCATTAGCATTTGATACTAACGGAAAAATAATAGATTCTGCACCGTATTTGTTGAATTGCTATTGCAACAAGAAAAAGGGCAATTTGCAGATGAAATACAACAAAAATACATTTCATAAAACTTACGGTAAAGACAAATATTTTAGAGTATTTAAGGACATTAAAGAGCAGTTTGAGTATCAGGAAAAAGTTTGGGCAAATAACGATATGGACATTCTTCAATAGGGGGAACAATGGTTTGGTTTGTTAAAGTGTCTT
>CALEFF010000007.1 GCA_937876865.1 uncultured Bacteroidales bacterium
TTGACCATGTTTTGACAAAATCCAGAACCTGTGGAGTTTCATTCAAATCGGGAACGGATTCCTTCATGAATGAGAGTCCAAGAAACAACAAACAGAAACCTACAATAATTTCTCCTATGTTTTGTCTTTTATTTTTCTTTGAATTAGAGAACAAAAATCCAAACACCATAAGCGGAATAGCAAGAATAGAGATGTCTGCTTTAAATCCAAGCCAAGAAACTAACCAAGCAGTAACGGTTGTTCCTATATTTGCTCCCATAATAACGCCTATCGCCTGAGCAAGAGTAAGCAATCCCGCATTTACAAAACTAACTACCATTACCGTTGTTGCAGAAGAGGACTGAATAATAGAGGTAATTCCAAGCCCTGTCATTACTCCCTTAAAAGGATTTGAGGTCATAGCCGAAAGAAATCCTCGAAGTTTATCGCCAGATGCCTTTTGAAGTCCCGAACTCATTAAATTCATACCATAAAGGAACATTCCTAATGCTCCAAGCAAGGTAAATATTTGAAGTATTACCATAATTTTATTATAATTTCAATTTTAATTAAACTTTAATAACTTATTTAAACTTTGAAAACAAAAACTTGAATTATTACAATAAACTTCAAATAACAAGTTTACCAAGACTTATCATTCTATGAATAGGCTTGATAAACGAAAACTGTTCAATAAGGGATTTCTTTTGTATAAAATTTATGATATTTCTATTAAATATTTTTCCTGTTTTTATAAACCCAACATTATTTTTACAAATATTTGTTGTTCTTTGTGTGACATTTTGCACACGAAAGGCAGGAAAAGAAATTACTTGTGAACGAATACATAAATCAGAATAGGAATCAAAGGAAGAAGAATAAGATAAAAAAGACTCTGTGATTAAATTTTGTGTCGGATTTTCATTCATTTTCAAATCCGACTTGTTGCTACAACTTACAAAAGTAATCACAACCAAAATAATTGTAATGAGATATCTCATTAAACTTTTCACAAGTATAAATAACCTACTTATTCGGTGTGCAAATATAGAAAGATAATTTTTACCAACAAAAAAAACAATGAAATTATTATCAAAACTCTTTCACAGCAAAATGATTTTTAATAATTTTGCACTTTATTTAAATCGTTTTTCTATGAAAGAACAATTAGAATCTCTTAACTCAGTTACGATAAACTTCGGAGAAAATGGAATGACTATTGTAAATATTCTTCTTGCTTTCGTAATGTTTGGAGTTGCTCTTGGTATTAAATTTCAAACTTTTAAAGATATTTTAAAAAAGCCTAAGAGCGTTATTGTAGGTCTTATTCTTCAATGGGTGTGTCTTCCATTAGTAACTTTTCTTCTTGCTTTGGTGTTGAACCCTTTTATTACTCCTATGATAGCTCTTGGAATGATTTTAGTTGCTTCTTGCCCCGGTGGAAACATCTCTAACTTTATTTCCTCCCTTTCAAAAGGAAATATTGAACTTTCTGTGTCTTTAACTGCTATTACGACTGCTGCTGCTCCTATTATCACGCCTTTGAATTTCTTTTTATGGAGCAATCTTTACACCTCTGTCATTGGTTTGAAAAACGACATCCCTTATTTGGAAATTCCTTTCCTTCCTGTTTTAGAACAAATTCTTTTGCTTCTTGGTTTGCCTATCGTGCTTGGCATTCTCTTTGCTCATTACTTCCCTAATGCTACAAAAAAGATTACAAAGCCTGCTCAAATTCTTTCTATCTTACTTTTTATGGGCATGATAGTTGTTTCGTTTGCTCAAAACTTCCAAATCTTTATTGATAACATTTTCTTTGTTTTCTTCATCGTCTTATTGCACAATGCTTCTGCATTAGCAACAGGTTATTTTGGTGGAAGGTTTTCAAAGCTACCTAAGAGAGATGTGAAAACCTTAACAATTGAGGTGGGAATACAAAATTCAGGTTTAGGACTCATTCTTTTGTTCAACCCAGCAATCTTTCCACCAGAAATTTGGCATGGAAACTATGGAGGAATGCTCTTTATAACTGCATGGTGGGGCATTTGGCACATCGTTTCTGGACTTACTATGTCGTATTTCTTCCGAAGAAAAGCGTAATTTATGAGTAGAAAAAATACAAAAAAGATACAAGATTTTAATTTCTTTTATTGGTTTTTGCGTTATTACGTAGATTTTTCTTTAAAACTCTCTTACAGAAAAATAATCTATGTAGGCAAAGAAAACATTCCGCAAGATGGAGCTATTATTTACGCTCCAAATCACACAAACGCACTAATGGACGCCTTGATTGTTTTGGCATTAGATAGAAAACCAAAAGTATTTGTTGCACGTGCCGATATTTTTAAAAATCCAACTCTTGCAAAAATCTTTACTTTCTTAAAAATCATGCCAATAATGCGTCAAAGAGATGGTTTGAAAGAGGTAAAAAAAAATCAAGAAATCATAAATAAATCTGTTGATGTATTGAGAGACAAAATTCCTTTCTGCATTTTTCCGGAAGGTACACACAATACAAAACATTCTCTACTACCTCTTTCAAAGGGAATATTCAAAATAGCATTTCAAGCACACGAAATAATGCCCGATATGCCACTCTACATCATTCCAACAGGATTAACCTACGGTGATTTTTTTAGATTTCGTTCCACAGTAAGAGTAGAAATTGGCAAGCCAATAAAAGTAAATGACTTTATAAAAGAACACTCAGAGTGTTCTGGGCAAGAACAAATCAACTTAATGAAAGACTTGCTTTCAAAACGTATTCGCTCTTCAATTCTCTACATACCAGAAAACGAAGAGTATGAAGCAACTTACGAAATATGTAAAATAACACAAGCCTTTGAAGAGACTCAATTACTTAAAACCAAAACAATAAAAAGAAGGCAAACTCTTGACTTACAACTGATAGCAAACAACAACACAATAAAAAAACTCTCCGATTTAAAAACTATCGCACCAGAAAAAATAAAAAAATTACTTTCTCTTGGAGAGCAAGCGAAAACACTTCGCCGAGAAAAAAACATAAGTATAGAATCAATAACAAATAGACATTCCGTTTCCGCACGTATAATCAATACTCTAATTTTTCTACTTACACTTCCTTACACAGTTTCAGTTTCAATACTTTCTTTACCAATGGTTTTAATTTGCAAATTCATCTTTACACTTTTGAAAGACCCTGCTTTCAAAAATTCAATAAGATTCTTGATCTACTTATTGCTATGGCCTATTCTAATGATTGTTTACTCTATAATTATTTGCACGCAACTACCTTGTCTTTTATCTTTAATAACAATCTTACTTCTTTTGCCTGCACCAATAATCGCCCACACAATAAGTCGAGTAGCAAGAATAATCATCTCCGATATAAAACTTTTAAGAGCAAAAAGATTAAGGGAACTTCACAAAAAGATAAGGGAAATAGTAAAGGGATAGATTTTAAGTTTTTTACAATCATATGCTAAAATCAGGGATATACGAACAAATAATCAATCAATTGTTTGAAGAAAAAATTTCTGCTATTGATCAAGACAGATTTTATATTGGCAAACGCTTGATAAAAAAATCAGAGGTCGCAAAATTACTTTCTTTATATTTAACAAATATATTTGAACATGTATTTAGTGAAATTATTGATTCTAACCTTGAAAATGATTGCGAAGAAGAAAACAATTCTTCAATAACAAAGGGAATTGAATTAGCAAATAACATTATTAGTAAATTAGTCGATGAATTTAATTTAGAAAATGGCAATCTACTATCTGCTCAAACGAAAATCCTAACAGCTGTAATAGATAAAACACAAGCTGATTACCCCGATTTGGCTAAACGCTTAGAAGAAATCACTCCTTTGAAAGGTTTATTAAATGGAGAGTTGTTTACCGGCAAAGGAATTAAACTCTATACAGAGCTACAAAAGGAAATTGCTTCTTCTGACGAAATACGTTTAATGGTATCTTTCATAAAAAAGAGAGGACTTGTTTTACTTCTACCTCAATTGAAAGATTTTACAAACCGAGGTGGCATTTTAAAAGTAATTACTACTACATATATGAAAGCAACTGACTTTGATGCAATAATACAACTATCAAAGTTAAAGAATACCGAAATAAAAATAACATATAACGAAACATCTGAACGTTTACACGCAAAAGCTTATATATTTTTACGTAATACAGGTTTTAATACTGCTTATATTGGTTCATCAAATCTTTCACAACAAGCTCTTGACTCAGGAGCAGAATGGAATGTTAAAGTAACTCAAATAGAGCAACCTAAAATGTTAAAAACTATAACAAATGCTTTTGAGGCTGCTTGGTGGGCTGAGGATTATGAAAGATTTATTAGCGGAAAAGATGATTTTCGTTTAAAATCTGCTCTCAATGAAAATATTGACAATGAAATTGATTTCAGTCATCTTACACTAATACGACCTTTTGATTATCAAGAAGAAATATTAGAAAAATTAAAATTTGAAAGAGAAGTTCATAATCATTGGAAAAATCTTATTGTAGCGGCAACCGGCACTGGCAAAACTGTTATAGCAGCAAGTGATTATAAGAGATTTGCTCAAAATAATAACAGATCAAGACTTCTATTTGTAGCTCATCGTGAAGAAATTCTTAGACAAAGCATTAAAACATTCCGTAAAGTTCTTTGTGATTATAATTTTGGTGAACAATGGTATAGCGGAAAAGAACCCACAAACTATGAATATGTTTTTGCATCTAAGGATACCTTAAACAATCGTTTAGATAACCTACATTTACCAACGGATTATTACGATTATATCATTATAGACGAAGTTCATCACGTAGCAGCATCTTCATATCAAAAAATTATAGATTATTTTACTCCTAAAATTCTTTTAGGGCTAACAGCTACACCTGAAAGAATGGACAATAAAGATATTACCGAGTATTTTAACGAAACTATTTCTGCTGAAATACGCCTTGACGATGCTCTAAACAAGGGCTTATTAGCTCCTTTTCATTACTATGGCATTACAGATTCTGTTGATTATTCAGAAGTAGCATGGAATAAAGGTAATTATGTTGCATCAGAACTCTCACGTATTTATACCAACAATGACAATAGAACAGAAGTAATTTTTAAATCTCTACAAAATTATCTACCTAATATTCGTGATGTAAGAGCTTTATGTTTTTGTGTTGATCAGAAGCACGCTAAATATATGGCTGCTAAATTTACTTTATCTAATTTAAAAGCTGAAGTATTAACATCTGAAAACCACCAAATGAGAGCTACTTTGTATAATAGATTAAAAAACAAAGAAATCAATTATCTATTTGTGGTTGATATGTTTAATGAAGGTGTAGATATACCAGAAGTAGATACTATACTCTTTCTTCGTCCTACCGAAAGTCTTACGGTATTTATTCAACAATTTGGAAGAGGTTTACGTAAATCACAAGGAAAAACACATGTAAACATATTAGATTATGTAGGCAATAGTCGTGCAGAATTTAATTACACCGACAGAATGCGTATTATATTAGGAAGGACATCAATGAGTGTAAAAGAAGAATTGGAACGAGATTGTCCTCATTTGCCATTAGGTTGCTCAATTCAATTAGAAGCAAAAGCAAAAGAATATATTTTAGAAAACATAACAAATGCCATTCAACGCTTTTCTATTAGAAAAATAAACGCCTTAGTAGAAAACTTTCAACAAAATCATTCTGTAAGTCTTTCTCTCTCCAACTTTGTCAAAATATATCAAATGCCTATTGACAAATTGTATAAACACAAGACTTGGAATCAACTTCTGTATGACTTAGGATTAAAAAACAATTATTCTAAATTTGAAAAAGAACTTTGTCGCGCTGTTTTTCGCAAATGGTCTGCAACAGATTCTATCAGTTATCTAAGTTTTATAGAAAAATTAGCTAAACAATCATTCAAAATAGAAGTAAATAAGATTAGCACAATAGAACAAAAATATCTTTTGATGTTATACTATGACCTATTTGAAGAGGCAGGTCGTTTCATCTCCTTACAAGAAATGATTAATCAATTAAGTCAAGATGTTTGCTTTTGTGAAGAAGTAAAAGAAGTAATTCCTTTATTATTAAAAGACAATAAAGCATACGAAAAACCAGATAACTCAGAAATTCTCAATTTCCCTCTAAAACTACATGGCATATATACAAAATCACAAATACAAGTTGCTATCGGCACATCTACCATTGATAAGAAATCTCCTGCAAGAGAAGGAGTAGAACGCAACAAAGCCTTAAAGATAGAAGCAATGTTTGTAGATATAATCAAAAATAGAGAAGAAGGCTCTACGACTAATTACGATGATAAAGCCCTATCACCATATTTATTTCAATGGGACACACAAAACAGAGTAAAGCCTCAATCACAAGAAGGACAAAACTATATCAATCAAACACAAACAATGTTACTATTTGTCAGAGAACAAAAAAACTTTGTAGAAGACAAATCTCGCACAATGGGTTATGTGTATTTAGGAAAAGTAACATTAAACCAATGGGAATATAAAAACTTAGGTACACGCAAACAAATGCAAATACATTGGAATATGTTAGAACCAATCCCCGGTAGCATAATGCAATTTGCAAGAATAAGAGAAATAGCATAAATTCCAACAGTCTATTTATCAACCATTTTCAAAGGCTGAAAAAACAAAGAAAAGTATATTTGATTACACTAAATTAGAGTTCTAACTCTTTAATCTAACTCTTATTCCCCACATGCCTGGATAGGTTTCTTTTTCAAAACTGAAAGAACGTATGATTTCTACTCCAAGGGTATTGAAAATGTTATCTACTCCTATTCCTATTTCATGGTAAGGGAGGTATTGTCCTGTGAGACTTTTGTGATATAGGAAGAGGGTTGGTCTTATTTGTTTTAGTGCTAAGTTTAGTTGTGCAAAGGTTTGAAGGTATTGTTTGTGATAGGTTGTGCGTCCGTATTGCAAAAGGTTGAATCCATAAATAGAACTTACTAAGGAGTTTGTCATATTTGGAGTTAGCAATAGGTATGGGTTGGTGCTTCCAAAGATTTTTCCTCCTGTGAGTCTTAAATCTAAGGCAATGTTGTTTGTTAGGTAGAGTCTTCTTTGTGAGGTTAGGAGTATTTCTTGGTATTTTCTTTCTACGTTGCTAAGTGGTATGTTATAGGAGTAGGTAAGGGAGATTTTTGTGTGTAGGGAATAGAGTTTTCCTTGGAAGTTTACGGGTATTTTTCTTGTTTTTTTTCTTTCGGGTTGCCATGCGAGGTTTCCTTCTGTTATTATGTATTGTATTGGGGTTTGGATTAGTTGGGTTATTTCTTTGTCTTTGTAGTGTAGGCGTGAGTAGTAGTTTCGATAGTGTAGTTGTGGGGTGATGCTGATTGCGTTAGGAAATTCGTGGAAGTATTTTAGGGTTGCTTTTCTTTGAAAGGCAAGGGAAAAGTTTGTCCATGTGGAAAGGGAGTTTTGTATTTTGTCGTAATCGGCAAGGTATGGCATATAGGTGTTGTCGTAGTAGGAGAGAGAGATGGTTTTTGCTTCAAAGGAGTAGAGGGAGGAGGCTTTTTTTGCAAAGTTGTATCCTATGCTTGCTCCGTATTTGAATTTCTTGTCAGCGGTTCCGTATGCTAAGAGCCATTCAAATGAGAAGCGTTTTGAGAGTTTTTGGTTTGTTTTTCCGCTTACTCTTAGTCTTACGCCTTCTATTGGGTTGTAACTTAGGAAGTTCTCGCATGGTCCAAGGTCTACTACTCCTAAGGTGAAATAGGTGTTGTTGAGTAGGTTGTCTATTTTGTTTTGTAGTAGAAGTCTTCCTACTCTTTCTATTTCTGCTTCGCTCAGGGGTGTGTAGGAGTATTGTGCTTTTGTGCTTAGAAAGAAGATTGTAAGGGTTATTAGAATGATTATTTTTTTCATTTTTTTTGTTTTAAATGTTATCACTTGCAAGTACTGCTGTTGAGAAGGCGATTTGTAGGTTGAATCCTCCTGTGTCGGCGTCTATATCAATTTCTTCTCCTATGAAGTAGAGCCCTTTTATTTTTTTGCTTTCCATTGTGTGAGGGTTGATTTCATTTAGTGAGATTCCTCCTTGTGTTATGATTGCTTCGTCCCAACCCATATCGCCTATTATTTCTTCTTTATGTTTTTTTAAATAAGTAAGAATTGCTTGTGCAAGGGGTGTTTTATTGTTTTGTTTTTCTTCTTTATACCATCGTTTGAAGTCGAAGCATACTTCTTTTGGTAACCATGCTCTTACTATGTTTTCTACGCTCATGCCTTGTCTTTCTTTGAGTGTGGTGGTGATTTCTTCTAAGAGTATTTTTTCGTTTATTTTTGGTTTTAGGTCTATTTGTAGATAGAGTTGTTCTTTGTAGAGCAGGTGTGCTATTTTGCGTGAGAGGCGTAGGATTGCTGGTCCTGAAAATCCGTACTCGTCAAGGGTTATGTCTCCGTTTTCTTGTGCTATGACTTGGTTATTGTGAAGGATTTTTACATTTGTGTTTTTTATTAGGTAGTTTTGTAGGTTTTCATGGTGTCCTCTTTGGGTGCGTAATCCTACAAGGGCAGGATAGAGTGGGGTTATTGTGTGACCGCATTTTTTTGCTAAGTGGTATCCATCTCCTTCACTGCCTGTTTGTGGATAGGTTTTTCCTCCTGCGGCAAGGATTACTTTGTCGCAATAGTATTCTTTGCCTTCAAGGGTTTTTACGCCTTTTATTTGATTGTTTTTTATTATGAGTGAGCTTACTGTTTGTGAGAAGTAAATATCGGTTAGTGGGGAGTTTTCTATTTGTTTTATTAGGGCAAGGAATATGTCAAGGCTTTTTCCGCTTTTAGGGTAGATTCTTCGTCCTCTTTCTTCTATTAATTCTACTCCAAGGTTTTCAAATAGTTGTATTGTGTCGTAGTTTGAGAAGCGTTTTAGGGCAGTTGTGAGGAAGTTTTTATTGCTTTTTAGTGAGGAGCAGTGTGAAAGAAATTCTGTTAATGAGAGGGTATTAGTTAGGTTGCAACGTCCTTTTCCTGTAAGGCGTAGCTTCATTCCTGCTTGTTTCTTTTTTTCTAAAAGTAATACTTTTTTATTTCTTTTTTGCAAGAATAGGGTAGCAAGTAGTCCTGAAGCACCTGCTCCTATTACTATGCAGTCATATTTATTTCTTTTGTTCATATCCGAAGTTTTGAAGGTCTCTTTCGCTATTTCTCCAATCTTTCTTTACTTTTACAAAGAGTTCTAAGAAACATTTTTTTGATGTGAATTCTTCTATGTCTTTTCTTGCTTCTATTCCTATTTTCTTTATTTGTTCTCCACCGTGTCCTATGATGATTCTTTTTTGACTTTCTCTTTCGGTGAAGATAACTGCTCTTATTCGGTTGAGATTGTCTCCTTCAATGTATTCTTCTACCATTACTTCTGTTGAGTACGGGATTTCTTTTTCGTAACGGAGTAGGATTTTTTCTCGAATGATTTCGCTAACAAGAAATCGCATACTTTTGTCTGTTAGCATATCTTTGTCGTAGTAGGCTGGTGAAAAGGGTAGTTTTTCTTTTACTAATTCCATTACTCTTTCTACTCCTATTTTGTGAAGTGCTGAGCATGGTACTACTTCGGCATTTGGTAGGATTTCTTTCCAACGATTGATGATTTCTATTACTTTTTCTTGTGTTGCGTTATCTACTTTGTTGATTACTACAATTGTTGGTGTGGTGCTACGTGCTATCTTGTTTAGGATTTCATTGTTCTTTAAGCTTTCTCCCAAATCAGTTACTACAAGATAGACGTCTGCATCGGTTAATGCTCCTTCTACTTGTTGTAGCATACATTGTTGTAACTTGTAGTGTGGGTTTAAGATTCCTGGTGTGTCGGAAAAGACTATTTGAAAATCATCTGAGCTTACTACTCCAAGTATTCTGTGTCTTGTGGTTTGACTTTTACGTGTTATTATGCTTATTTTTTCTCCCACTAAGGCATTCATAAGAGTTGATTTGCCTACGTTTGGATTACCTATTATATTTACAAATCCTGCTTTATGATTCATTGTTTTTTCTTTTTTGTGGTTAAATTATTCCTTCTGTTATTAAATCGTGAAGGTGAATTATTCCTAAATATTTATTTTCTTGATTAACTACTATTAGTTGTGTTATGTGATGTTGTTGCATTATGGAGAATGCTTCTACTGCAAAGGCGTCTGCTTGTATGTGTTTTGGATTTTTTGTCATTATTTGTTCGGCAGTGAGCGTTTTTGTGTCAATAATGTCTTTTTTGTTTAACATTCGGCGTAAATCTCCATCGGTTATTATTCCTAGTATGTTGTCGTTTTCTTCTACTACCGTACAACCTAAGCGTTTGCTTGTGATTTCCATAAGGGTTTCTGTAAGTGGGGTAGTTAGATTAACGCTTGGTTTTTCGTTTTTTACATAAAGGTCGCTTACTTTTAGATATAAACGTTTTCCAAGGCTTCCTCCCGGGTGGTATTTTGCAAAATCTTGTGCTGTGAAGTTGCGACAATTTAGCAAGGCAACGGCAAGTGCATCGCCCATTACAAGTTGTGCTGTGGTAGAAGAAGTTGGTGCAAGGTTATTTGGACATGCTTCTTTATCTACTGTGCAGTTTAAAACGTAATCGGCACTTTTTGCCAAGTAAGAATCAATGTTTCCTACCATTGCTATTAATTTGTTGCCATTTGCTTTTACAAGTGGTGTTAAGACTTTTATTTCAGGTGTGTTTCCACTTTTTGATATGCAGATTACTATGTCGTTAGGTTGAATTATTCCTAAGTCTCCGTGTATTGCTTCTGCTGCGTGCATAAAGATGGAAGGAGTTCCCGTAGAATTGAGTGTTGCTACAATTTTATTACCAATTATTGCACTTTTGCCAATACCACTTATTATTAACCTGCCTTTGCTATTAAAGATTTCTTTAACAACTGCTACAAACTCACTATCAATATAATTCAAAAGATTTTCTATGCATTCGCTTTCTTTTTTTATAGCTGCTTTTGCTATCTCTAAAATTTCAAAATCAGTTTTCACTTTTTTTATTTTTTATTAAAACATTTGTTCAATCTAAAAAAACATTGTATTTTTACATACTCAAATCAAGCAGCAAAATTACACATTATTATTGAATAATACTCGTAATATGGAGAGTTGTGAAAGTAATAAAATTCAAAAAGAAATAAATTCGACATTAAAAAACTTGTTCGGATTTGATAATTTTAAAGGAAATCAACAACAAATTATAGAAAAATTGTTGGAAGGGAATGATGTGTTTGTTATAAAACCAACAGGTGGAGGAAAGAGTCTTTGTTATCAACTTCCTGCTATGATTTCTGAAGGTACGGCAATAGTTATTTCTCCTTTGATTTCGTTGATGAAAAATCAAGTGGATTTCCTTAAAGGAATGACGATGGATTCTTCGGTTGCTCATTTTTTAAATTCAACTTTAAATAGACAAGAAACACAGCAAGTAAAAAGTGATTTGCTTTCAGGAAAAACAAAATTACTATATGTTGCACCTGAATCTTTGACAAAACAAGAGAATATAGATTTGCTTAAAAGTATAAAAATAAGTTTTTATGCAATAGATGAGGCACACTGCATTTCGGAATGGGGGCATGATTTTCGTCCTGAATACAGAAGAATACGTCCAATTATTGATATGATAGGAGTAAAAGTACCTGTCATTGCATTAACCGCAACCGCAACTCCAAAGGTGCAGCAAGATATTTTGAAAACTTTGGAAATGAATGATGCAAAAATCTTCATAAGCAGTTTTAATAGAACAAATCTTTACTACGAAATAAGACTTAAACCAAAAGATGAAAAACTCTTAAATAAGGAAATTATAAAGTTTATCAATCAAAATAAAGGGAAAAGTGGTATAATATATTGTTTAAGTAGAAAAAAAGTAGAAGAACTTACCGAAACCTTAGTGATAAATGGCATTAAAGCATTACCTTATCATGCAGGTTTGGATTCCGCTCTAAGAGCAACAAATCAAGATATGTTCATTAAGGAAGATGTTGATGTAATAGTTGCAACAATAGCATTTGGAATGGGAATTGATAAACCTGATGTAAGATATGTTATACACTATGATATGCCAAAGAGTTTAGAAGGGTATTATCAAGAAACAGGAAGAGCAGGTAGAGATGAGG
This sequence comes from uncultured Bacteroidales bacterium, assembly GCA_937876865.1. Taxonomy (GTDB): domain Bacteria; phylum Bacteroidota; class Bacteroidia; order Bacteroidales; family P3; genus Onthomorpha. The sequence continues at coordinate 12,142 of CALEFF010000007.1, forward strand.
GTGAGGGACAGTGTATAGCGTTCTATTCTGAAAGAGACATGGAAAAATTAGAAAAATTCCTTAATGATAAACCTGTTTCGGAAAGAGAAATAACTCAACAATTAATAGATGAAACTATTTCATACGCTGAAACTTCGCAATGTCGTAGAAAACTTTTATTAAAATACTTCGGAGAAGATTATACGCAAGATAATTGTGGAAATTGCGATAATTGCTTGCATCCAAAACCACAAGTAGATGCAAAAGAAGAAATAGTTGATTTTTTAGAAGTTGTAGAAGAAACAAAACAACAATTCAAATCAAACTATTTGATAGATGTTGTAATGGGAGAATTGACTCCTAATGTAAAGACAAATCGTCATCACAAAATGGAATGTTTTGGTATAGGCAAAGATAAACCTGCAACATTTTGGAAAGCAGTTTCAAAAGTATGTGTGTTAAATGACTTTTTAAGAAAAGATATTGAGCGTTATGGAGAATTGAAACTAACGCAAAAAGGACTTGAATTTAAAGAAAAACCTTATTCTATTAAAGTAGCATACGATAGAGACTTTTCAGAAAATGAAGATGAGTTTGCAGAAGATTTTGTTCCAATCTCTTCTGCTGAATCCACTACAGATCCTGAACTTTATAACCTATTAAAAAGTATTAGAAAGCGTATTGCAGAAAAAGAAAAGCTCCCTCCATACGTAATATTTGAAGACCGCTCGCTCGTAGATATGTGTATACAATACCCTATTAAGGAAGAAGAATTGAAAAACATAATAGGAGTAGGGGCATCAAAGGCAAAAAAATATGGAAATGACTTTCTTGAAGCGATAAAAGCATACGTAGAAGTAAAAGACATTACTCGCCCTCAGGATTTTGTGGTAAAATCTTTGATAAATAAATCCTCAGGATTAAAATACTTTATTATTAGAAGCATTGACAAAAAACTACCATTAGAAGATATTGCACTATCAAAGAATATGGAAGTTGATGAATTGTTAACCGAGATAGAAAGCATAGTATCCTCAGGTACAAAAATAGACATATCTTATTGCATAGATGATTACATAGACCAATATCACCAAGAAGAAATAAGTGAAGTGTTAAGAGAGATGGAAACAGATGATATTGATGAGGTGCTTGAAGAACTTGGCGAAGACGAATATACAAGAGAAGAAGTAAGGCTAATGCGTATTCAATTCCTAACAAAATATGGACAATAGATGGAAAGACTAATAGATTTTTCAGGATTAAATAATATTTTAAGAAGAAAGAAACATTCTCAAAAAATAATAATATTAGACTCTAATACATACGATAATTGTCTTGCAACACTAATAAGTGAAGTTGATAGTTTGTGTGATGCACAAATAATAGAAATAGAGCCAGGAGAAGAAAACAAAACATTAGAAACCTATACAAATATCATACAAACCTTAATAGAACAGGCCTCTGATGTAAACACTCAACTTATTGCCTTAGGTGGAGGAATGATTACCGATATGGTATCTTTCATTGGAGCAACCTACAAGAGAGGAATAGATACTTATCTTGTGCCTACCACACTTCTTGCAATGATTGACGCTTCAATTGGAGGAAAATGTGCAATCAATTTCGGAGAAGTAAAAAATCAAATAGGTTGTTTCGTTAAAAAAGCAACAATATGCATAGAACCAACACTTTTAGAACCCCTTCCCGAAAGGCAAATACTTAATGGAGTTGCAGAAATGTTGAAAATAGCACTTGCTTGCGATAAAGAAATGAGTGAAAAAATACTTCAAAGAAATCCCTTGGAAGTAGGAAATAGTCAAATATTTATTCAAAACAGCATAAAACTAAAACAAAACATAGTAAAACAAGACCCTTTTGATAAGAATTACCGACATATACTTAACTTTGGACATACAATAGGACACGCTTTAGAAAGCATAGCAATAAGAAAAGGAGAAGACTTATTGCATGGCGAAGCTGTAGCAAGTGGAATATATTACACACTTGATTTATGTAAGAATTTATCAAAACAAACGACTAACAGAGTTAAACAATACATAGAAAAACACTACAAAATACAACCAATAAACGATGCTGAAGAATTATTTAACTATATGAACAGCGACAAAAAGACAATAAACAACGAATACAACTTTGTTTTATTGGAAGAAATAGGTAAGGCAACAATTAATAATAAAATAAGTAAAGAACAAATAGAAGTAATAATTAAAAATTAAACAACGATGAAAAAATTATTTTTAGTATTAGCAGTATCGCTAATGTGTTTTACAACAAAAGCACAACAATTTACCAATCCAAGTTTTGAAAACTGGGCAGCAAATATGCCACAAGGTTGGTCAACATTAGGATTTATGGGATTTAACCTTTGCACAATGGAGCAATCGACAGATGCTAACACAGGAGATTATTCAGTTAAAATTGCACCAAAGCAGTTAGACGCTTCTATTGCAGCGATGATGCAAATGGAACCTATAGCATTTCCTGGGTTTTTAACAAATGGTAATTTTAATATAGAAGTTTTGATGCAGTTTATGCAAAATGCAGGTTCTGAAATTACCGAAGAAGATTATATGTATATGTTAACAAATCTAATAACAGGAGGATTGCAAATAGAAGAAAATAATCAACCAACAAGCGTAAGTGGGTATTACAAATTCAATTGGTATAATTACGATTACGATTACTTTGAAATAATGGCAGTACTATTTGGAACAGTAGAAGGTCAAAGAACAGTAGTAGGAATGGGATTAGCTGATGGTTATCCGGGAGCAAAAACAGAAGGATTTCAATCTTTTGAAATGCCAATACACTATCTTTCAGAACAACCAGCAAATGAAATAGTTTTAATAACCATAGTAGCAGGTGATGAATTTCAAACAACTGATTTCCCTGAATTATATTTAGATGATATAATGATAAACTACTCTTCATCATTAGAAGATGTAGAAACAGAAGTTGCAACAGCTGTTTATCCAAACCCAACAAGTGGAAAAGTAAGAATAAACTGCGAAAACAACTCACATATCCAAATAGTAAATCCATTAGGACAAGTAGTAAAAGAAATAAACAACTACACATCTAATTCTCTTATAGAAATAGAACAAAAAGGTATTTATTTCGTAAGAGTGAACGGAGAAAAAGCAACAAAATTAGTTGTAGAATAAAAATAATGAAGTTTCAAAAAACACTACTACTCTTAGGATTGATAGGCACTCTTGTAAGTTGTGTAGGCGGATACTCATTTACAGGAGCGTCTATCGCACCTGAGGTACGTACATATAGCGTAGAAGCATTTCAAAACAGAGCAAGCATAGTGCAAGCAACACTTGCTTCTGATTTGACAAACGATTTAGTACACAAAATCAATTCCTCAACTTCATTGCAACAAGTAAATTCTAATGCAGATGTAAGTTTTCAAGGAACGATTACAGGATATAGCATATCACCAACCGCAATAGGAGCAAACGATAGAGCAGCAAAAAACCGCTTAACCATAAGCATAAGAGTGAATTTTGTAAACAACAAAAATCCAAAAGAGAATTATCAATCACAATTCTCTCGTTATCGTGATTATGACAGTAATTTCTCGCTTTCAGAAGTAGAGGAAAGTCTTATAAACGAAATAAGTGAAGAATTAATTGAAGATATATTCAACAAATCATTTGTAAACTGGTAAAAATGCAACATAAAAAAGCAGTAAATATTATCGGTTGGATAATAGCTACACTAACTACATTACTTTATACCTTTACACAGTATCCTACAATTTCGTTTTGGGACGGGGCAGAGTTTGCTACAACTTCCACTACACTTCAAATATCTCACCCACCAGGAGCACCATTCTTTCAACTCTTAGGTTCAATCATTCCAATCACTTATTTATCTCCACTATTTAGTGGACTAAGCGTAATGATGCTTTATCATATTTGTGTTTACGTTTTGTCGCGTTTCTCTCAAATGTACCCTGGGATTATTACCTCTTCAATAATAGGAGCATTAACCTTTGCGGTGTTGGATTCACAATGGTTTTGTGCAAATGAAACAGATGTTTATCCATTATCACTCTTACTTAGCCTGCTTTCAATATGGTTAACAATCAAATGGACTCAAACTCATAGAGTAAATTACCTTATATTGATATGCCTTATTTTAGGACTTTCACTTTGCGTTCATCAACTCACCCTACTTGCTCTTCCTGCTATTTGTTTGATTATTTATTTCGATAAAAGAAAAACTAATTTCAAAGGAGCCTTACTTTATTTATTTATATCCTTATTGTTAATTGTTCTTATACAATTTCTTTTGCCAATATTTTTAATATGGATATTATCAGAGTATGCAATACTTAAAATTATAATTTTTTCACTTATTCTTGCTTTTCTAATTGTCGTTGCCTACAAAAAATCAAAACCAATTTTACTATACACAATTTTAGGAATAATATTTCTTATTGTAGGATTAAGCATCTATCTTATTATTCCAATACGTTCAAATGCAGGAGTACCTCTTAATCAATATAGTCCAAACACAGCAAATCAATTTAAAAACTATTACAACAGAGAAAATTTCACTAAACCTCCTCTTGTTTATGGACAATATTATACAGCCCTACCACCAGAAAATTTTGAAACAACAGAGAATGGACAACTAAAACCAATCTTTGCCAAAGAGCAAAAAACAATTTTTCCAAGAATGTGGAACTATGAAAACATTGCTTATGAAAATGGTTACATAGAATGGGTAGGACAGCCCGAAGAAACAGTGATAATAAATGGAGAGGAAAGAGTTAAACCTTCCTTTAAGCAAAATTTACAATTCTTCTTTTCCTATCAACTCAATTATATGTACTTTCGCTATCTGTTGAATAACTTTTCTGGAAAAGTAAACGATGTTCAAGGTTATGGAGACTATAAAAACTCGCAATGGACTACTGGAATAAAATACTTAGAGGATAAAATGAGTATAAACTCTCAAACTCTCAATCCTCAGGCACAAAAGGGACATAACCTATATTATTCAATACCACTTTTGTTAATAATAATAGGATTATTCTATCATTTAAGAAAGGACTCAAAATATTTTCTTGTTAATTTAATTCTCTTTTTCTTTTCATCCATAGCTCTTGTTCTTTATCTTAATCAAGCAGCCTACCAACCAAGAGAAAGAGATTATGTCTTTTTACTATCGTTTGCTTCGCTAAGTCTTTGGTTAGTTATAGGAATCTTCTCAATTTCTCAAACAATAGCCAATATTATCAAATTAAGACGCCCAATCTATATAACACCTATTTTCATAGCCTTGCCAATCTATGTAGGTATTGAAAATTATGATGACCATAATCACGCAGGACAATACACCGCAAGAAATTTTGCAATATCTATGCTTGAAAGTTGCGATAAAAATGCAATTCTTTTTGTCAATGGCGACAACGATACCTTTCCTCTGTGGTATGTTCAAAATGTTGAGGGCATTCGTAGGGATGTTAGAGTAATCAATCTTCAATTATTAAACGATGATTCAAACATAAAACAACTCTATCAAGCACAATATGAGTCTGCTCCAATAGAAACCTCGCTAACAGCAAAACAATATGAAAATCAATACACATATAATCAAATCTATCCAAGTTTTGATAGAGAACATTTGGTCAAAGTAATAAAAGATTCTTATGCTCTTACCGACACACTCTTTGGAACAAAACTTCATATACTCAATACAAATAAATATTATCTTAAAAAAGACAATGATTCTTTGTATTGGCAATACAATGCCTTGGAAATAGGCAAAGCAACTCTTGTAGCACTCGATATAATCGCTACAAATATTGAGAAACGTCCTATTTATTTTTCTGCATACTCTATTGACGATTTTTTTGGTTTAGAAAATTATCTTAGATTAGAAGGATTTGCCTATAAATTAGAAGGAAAACCAAACGAAAGCCAAGAAATAATTGCCCTAAAAGCAGGAGAAATAAATGAAGAGAAAATGTATGAGAATTTTATTCATAAATTTCAGTGGAAAAACTTTGACAAACAAGACGTTTACTACAATGAAATAGAACGAGATATAGTAAAACAATTCTATGACAACTCAATATGTTTAGCATACAAACTATTGCAAAAAAATAAAGCAGATAAAGCACTCATTGTTTGCAATACATTGACCGAAAACCTACCTCTTACTATTCATTACTACCCTGAGGCAGCGGCAGATTTAGCAATAATTTACTCACTCTTAGGACAAGAAAAAAAATCCGATTCATACATACACCTATCTACACAACAATTCTCTAAAATTATGCAACAATATTTCTCACTCAATACCTCACAACAAGCACAAGACAGAATACAAATACAAAAATTAGAAAACACTTGGTATCGTTTGCTATTACAAAGTCAAGATTGGGGGTTAGAACATATACGCATTACCCTTGCCGATGGATACTTTACAATGATAAACCAATACCTAAAAATCACCCTGCGACAATTTGAAAAAATGACAGAAAACTCTGAATATTACTATCAAGAAATAGAAAATATAACACTACAACTGCGAAATATTTATTCTCTTGCAGAAGAATATGAAGAAAAACTAATACCTATCCCCGAAAAACTCTTAGAATTCTTTAAATAAATCAAAGAAAAAATTAAATAAAGCATAGAAAAATCATTTTTTTTCTATGCTTTATTTCTGCACGTGGTGCATACAATAATAAATATATAATAAAATAATAACTAAAAAGAAAAATAAATAAAAAGAAAAATGATAAACATTTTTTTTAATGTTTAATGACTTATTTTAAAAGCACTTCTTGAATGAATTTATCAAGTTCTTCTTCGCTTTTTGCCCCAACCATTATTTGTGGCTCGCCATCTTTTGGAACAAAAATCAAGGTTGGAATGCTGTTTATGCCGATTTCTTTTGCTAAAACATTTTCTTTATCTACGTTCACTTTGTAAACAATGATTTTATCAGCATATTTCTCTGCCAATTTGTCTAAAATTGGAGAAATCATTTTGCATGGTTTACACCAATTTGCGTAGAAATCCACTATGATTGGTTTTTCTGCTAATGAAACCCACTTTTCTGGTGATTTTTCATAATTTGCAACCTTTGTTAAAAAGTCTTGTTTATTGATTTCAATAGGTTTGCTTTGCGAATATGCAAATGAAAGCGTTAAGGTTGCAAATACAAAGACGAAGGTTTTGATAATTTTTTGCATAAATTTAAGTTTTTAATTTTTTTGCAAATTTACAAAAAATAAATAAAACACATATATTGTTAAAAAAGAGATAAAAAATATTGGTTTTATGTGTTTTTTTTGTACATTTGCAGATAATTTTGTGTAATAATAATATAATTATGAAAAAATTACAATATTTATTGATAGGACTATTATTTGTTTGCGTTGGATTTCAACAAATTAACGCACAACCTGTAATGACAATGACAAGTGCAACAGCTACTGCTTACAATTCAGCAGATCTTGCAGCAGATTATACATCTACTGGCGGTTGGACAGTTGCTAAAAAGGGATTTATTTATGGTACAAATCCAACTCCAACAAAAGCAAACGGTGCTACTTTAAAACAAAAGACAGGTTCAACAGTTGCTGCTTTTACATCAACAGTTACAGGGTTAGCACCAAATACTACTTATTATGTTAGAACATACGCAACAAAAACAAACCCTGCCGATACATTTTATTCAAGTAATATTCTTTCGTTTACAACACCTATGGCACAACCTCCTCAAATTGCAACTCCATCTGCCTCAGATATTACATTATTTACTGCAACATTGAATAGTACAATAACCGCAAAAGGTGATGCAACACAATTTACAAGCAAGGGATTTGTCTATTCAACTACCCCAAATCCAGATTGTAACACAGGAACAAAGCTTACCGTTTCTGGAACAGTAAATGCAAGCTCTATTCCTTTTCCTCTAACAAAAGAAGTAACAGGATTAACCTCGGGGGTAACGTATTATGTGAGAGCTTTTGCAATTATTAAATATGGTTCGGCAGTTACTGATACTATTTATACAGATGAAATTTCATTTACAACAGCACATGCTTGTCAAACTGTACCTACAAATGTTAATGTTTCGGAAATAGGAATTACGGAAGCAAAAATAGATTTTAATCCAGGGTTAGGACAAAGTCAATGGCAAATAAAATGTGGAATAGTTGGACAACCAGATGACCAAGCCGCAATGTATGTAACAAATGATACTACATACGTTGTTACAGGTTTAGAAGGAGGCCGTTCTTATGCGGTTTATGTTAGAGCAATTTGTGGAGAATTGTACAGCGAATGGAGTTTAATGAGAACATTTGTTACTCAACCGCCATTATGTGCAAATGTTAGTGGAGTAAGAACAACAGAGACTCAACACTCTTCTGTAAAAATTACTTGGAATCCAGGAAGTATGAGTCAAGATCAGTGGGAAGTAGTTTTCGCTCAAAGCAATCAAACCCTACCAAGCACAGGTGTAATGATATATGACCAACCTATTTTTTCTCCAATAGGACTTACACCTCAAACTGAGTATAAAATGAAAGTTAGAGCAGTGTGTTCAGACGGAGAAGTAAGTTCTTGGAGTGATGAATTAGTGTTTAATACAATTCAACAAGGCATAGAAGATGCTGAAATCTTAGAAAATGTGGACATTTATCCTAATCCAACAAGTGGGAAAATATCTTTTCGAGCAAATAATCTTAAAGTAGAAAGAATAGAAATACTAAATGTCTTAGGTGAAGTAGTATATTTTTCAAACAAATTGCCAGAAGAATATGACTTTGAAAATAAAGAAGGAATTTTCTTCGTTAATATTTACACCGAAAAAGGTATTCAAACAAGGAAAATAGTAGTTAAATAATAAAAAAATAAGTTTCAATGTTATCAAGTATATTTTTACAAATATCACAAACAGCAACAGAAGTTGCTTCCGAAGCAGTAGCAACACAAGCCGAATTAAATATTTTTGAATTAGCCACAAAAGGTGGTTGGGTTATGATAGTGTTGGCTATTTTGTTAATAGTAGCCATTTACATCTTTGTTGAAAGATTCTTAGCTCTTAGAAAAGCATTAAAAGAAGATACCTTCTTTATGGAAAACGTGAAGAATTGTATTCATAGTGGTGATTTAGAAGGAGCAAAGAATCTTACAAGAAACAATCCTACACCAATAGGAAGAATGGTTGATAAAGGACTTTCGCGATTAGGTAGACCATTAAACGATATCAATCAAGCAATAGAAAATGTTGGTAAGTTAGAAGTGGCACAATTGGAAAGTGGGGTGTCAATGGTAGGAACAATCGCAGCATTAGGCCCTTCATTAGGATTTCTTGGTACTGTAACAGGTATGGTTAAAGCATTCTTCGATATGAGTACCGCAGGAAATAATATAGATATTCAATTGCTTTCCGGAGGTATTTATGAAGCAATGGTAACTACTGTTGGAGGTTTGATTGTCGGTATTATAGCAAACTTTTTGTATAGCATTCTTGTTGGACAGATAAATAAAGTGATTTTTATGTTGGAAGCAAGAACAATGGAATTTATGGATCTTTTGCACGAACCTGCAAAATAAAAAATCTTTCTTTGTTATGATTCAAACAAGAAATAAAATAGATCCTAATTTCAATTCTTCATCAATGGCGGATTTGGTGTTTTTGTTGCTAATCTTCTTTATGCTAACATCAACCCTTATTAGTCCGAACGCAATCAAACTATTGTTGCCACAAAGTACAAGTGGACAAACATTAGCAAAGCAAAATGTAGTTGTTTCCATAGATTCAAATTATAAATACTACGTTGAAAACATTGAAACAAGCGAAGAAGAATTGTCTCAAGTAATTGGAGGATTTTTAAAAGACGTAACAGACGGAACAGTTAAACTACACTCAGATAAAACTGTTCCTGTACAATATGTAGTTACTGTTATAGATGCAGTAAACAAAGTAAATGCTCAACAAGGAAAAAAACACAAAGTTATTTTAGCAACAGAGGCAACTAAATAATGAACGAAAAAAATAGAAGAAAACTCATTAGTGCGATTATTACGCTGTTTGTATCTCTGATAGGAACAGGTATTTTGTTTGTTGTTGCCTTACCGTATCCCGATCCGCCACCTCCAGAATTAGGAGTGGAGATGAATGCAGAGGAACTCTCAGATATTGGAAACGATTTTGACAATGCCTCAGAAGGAGGAGAAGATGTTTCAAATAATGTAGCGTCTAATTATTCCAAAGAAAACATTGTAAATCAAGATACAGAAGAGGCACCAATATCAAGCAAGAGAAATGAAACTGTAACTCCTAAAAAAGAGAATGAAAAACCTGCTGAGCCAGCAATTAACCAAAATGCTTTATTCTCAAAAGGTAAAATAAAGAAAGGAAACGGTGGTTCACAAGGTGTTTCCAAAGGAAGTGGAACTGGAGCAGGTGGAAACGGCGATGGAAAAGGTGTTTCATTTAATTTAGGTGGTAGAGGAGCAAAAGAACTTGTGCCTCCATCAGCCTCAAACAATACTCCGGGAAAGATTGTTGTAGAAATATTTGTTGATAAAGAAGGAAATGTAGTTAGAGCAAAAGCAGGTGTAAAAGGAACTACTATTTCAAATTCCAATCTTTATAGAAAATGTGAACAAGCTGCAAGAAAATGTAAATTTGCCGCTGATCCAAATGCACCAGAAGAACAAAGAGGAACGATTACTTATCGTTTCGTTTAACGTCTCCTCTGCTTACAACAATTTTATAACCTAAGGAATTTACTTGATTTTTCAATTCTTCTAAGCCTTCAACAGCTTCTTTTCCTACAAATGCTTTATTATTGTATAAATTATAGAGTTTTCTAACATCTGTTGGCGAAAGATTTGGCATAACTACATTTGCACCAACTTGAAGACCTAATTCTCTGCCGTTTTCCGCAATAGAACCAAGTGCAGTTGTAGATGGAATAAGAGAATAAGGGAACATTAAACGAAGAATTGCTACTAAACGAAGAGTTTTATGTAAATCTCCTTGTGTTTTATCTTTAAAAGGAGTGTCAATATGAGGAATAAAAGGACCTATTCCAATCATATCAGGTTGCAATTCTTGTAAAAATCTTAAATCTGCAATGATATTTTCAGTTGTTTGAAAAGGAGAACCGACCATAAAGCCCGATCCAACTTGAAAACCTATTTCTTTTAAGTCAAATAAGCATTGTTTTCTTTTCTCTAACTTCATTGCCGAAGGGTGAAGTTTTGTGTAGTGTTCTTCGGTCGCAGTTTCGTGTCTTAGAAGATAACGATCTGCCCCTGCATTGAAAAAATCTTGATAAGTTTGTTTGTTTTTCTCACCTATTGACAAAGTTATTGCACAATCGGGGTAAGATTTTTTAATTTTAGATACAACTTCACAAATCTCTTTATCTGAGAAATGCAAGTCTTCTCCACCTTGCATTACAAAAGTTCTAAATCCTAAAGAGTAACCATAAGAAACGCAATCTAAAATATTTTTTTGACATAGGCGATACCTCTCAACATTAAGATTACTACATCTAATTCCACAGTACAAACAATTATTTTTACAGTAATTACTTATTTCTATAAGTCCACGTATATATATGTCTGTACCATATATTTGTTTTCTTTTTTTGTCTGCTTGTTTAAATAGATACTCTTCTTGAATAGAATTGTCTTTACATTCAATTAAAGATTTTAATTGATCGTTTTCCAAGTTTTGTCTTTCAAAAAGAGTATCTATTAAATCAAACATAACTTTTATTTTTTATCAATTGTCATTTTATAGAATGAACGATAAACAAAATAGCAAGCTAAAACAAAGAATGCAATACCTACGTATGGTGCAATATTCTTAAATGATTCGCTTATTGCTATTTCCATTGCTAAAAGACCAAATAAAGTTGTAAACTTAATAATTGGGTTAAGAGCAACAGAAGAAGTGTCTTTGAAAGGGTCTCCTACTGTGTCTCCAACAACGGAAGCATCGTGTAAAGGAGTGCCTTTTTCTTTCATATCTACTTCTACTATTTTTTTTGCATTATCCCAACTTCCTCCTGCATTAGCCATAAATACTGCTTGGAACAATCCAAACAACGCAATAGAGAGTAAATAACTAACAAATAAAGAAACAGCATTGTTTTCTCCGATTGATGCAGGTGAAGAAAGACAAGCAATTCCCAAAGCAAAGCAGAAAATAGCTATAAAGATATTATACATTCCTTTTTGAGCATAAACAGTACAGATTTTAACAACTTCTACCGAAGAGGCTTCATCTGCTTTCTTTGGAGCGTTCGCATCAAGTTTTATATTACGCTTTATGTATTCCACAGCACGATAAGCCCCTGTTGTAACGGCTTGTGTACTCGCACCTGTAAACCAATAAATCACTGCACCTCCAAGAATGAAACCTAAAATAGTGTAAGGATTCAATAAATTAAGTAAACTTGCAGGCTCAACGCCAAGTGCTTTTTGAATAACAAGGATTAAAGAGAATATCATAGTAGTTGCACCAACAACAGCAGTACCAATCAAAACAGGTTTCGCAGTTGCCTTAAATGTATTACCTGCTCCGTCATTTGCTTCAAGATAATATTTTGATTTTTCCCAATCTGGTTTAAATCCAAAGTCTTTTTCAATTTCTGAATCAATGTTTTCTTGTTCCTCAATCAAAGATAACTCGTAAACAGATTGTGCATTATCAGTTACAGGCCCATAACTATCAACCGCAATCGTTACAGGACCCATACCAAGCATACCAAAAGCCACAAGACCAAAAGCAAAAATAGAAGGATATACCATTCCAATTTCGCCTAAGTTAGGAGAACAGATATAAGCAATAAACATTAGTAATACAAATATTAAACCAGTCCAAAAACCTGAAAAATTACCAGAAACAAATCCTGATAAAATATTCAAAGATGCACCTCCTTGTTCAGAAGCCTTTACAACTTCTTTCACATGTGTAGATTTAGGAGAGGTAAATATTTTTGTAATTTCTGGAATCAAAGCAGCACCGAGTGTTCCGCAAGAAATAATAGTAGAAAGTATCCACCATAGATTTCCACTTGTTCCAAGGTCTCCAATAAGAAGGTAAGAAGTAACGAAAGTTCCTATAATAGAAAGAATAGAACTAATCCACACTAAATTAGTCAAAGGAGCCTCAAAATCCAAATCATCTTTCTTTCCATAAAGAACTTGACTTAATCCTTTATTTATGTAATAGGCTATAATAGATGTTACAACACCAAGTATTCTCATTGTAAATATCCATACTAAAAGGTCTTTTTGAATATCAACATCGCCAATTGCCAAAAGAATAAAAGAAACCAAAGCAACACCAGTTACACCGTATGTTTCAAAACCATCTGCTGTTGGTCCAACTGAGTCGCCTGCGTTATCACCTGTGCAATCGGCAATAACACCTGGGTTTCTTGGGTCATCTTCTCCAATTTTGAAAACAACCTTCATTAAATCCGATGCAATATCTGCAATCTTTGTGAAAATACCTCCTGCAATTCTTAAAGCCGATGCTCCTAAACTCTCACCAATAGCAAAACCTATAAAGCATGCCCCTGCAAGATGAGCAGGCATTAGAAGTAAAATTACAAGCATTAAAAGAAGTTCAACGCAAATCAATACAACCCCAATACTCATTCCTGCACTTAGGGGAATATTTAAAAGGTTTAAAGGATTACGTTTTAAAGAAGCGAATGCCATTCTTGAATTAGCATAAGTGTTTATGCGTATTCCATATTTTGCAACAATATATGAACCCAAAATACCAAATACTGTCCAAAGAAGTATTAGAAGTACAGCTCCAATACCAAAACTTTCCCCATTTTCTCCCTTTGCAAGAAACCCAAAGTAAAGACTAACAGCTAAACCTACAAAAACAAATAAGATAGTTAAAAACTTTGCTTGTTGTTTTAAATAAGTTGAACAAGTTTTATAAATAACGTGTGCTATATCAAGCATACTTTTGTGAGAGGGAAGTTTCTTAATTTTTAGGAATTGGTAAATCCCGAAAACTATCCCAAGTACGGCAATAAAAAATCCCCAATGCAATATTCCAAATTCGTGAATGCTATCGGGGACTTTTAAATCTGCTTCGCTTGCCTGTAAGAGAGTAGGCAGGAAGGCGGCTAAACTTAAAGCAATTCTTTTTTTCATAGTTTTATTTTTTTTGTTTAATTTCGTATATTTAGGGTTGGCAAAAATACGAATAAAAATAAAAAAAATATAATATTAAGAAAAAAATATTTTTTTTAAACATTTTTTTATAAAATACGTTATAATAAAATGTAAACAAATAAGTATTTATGACGGTTTTAGTAGAATTGGTTTCCATAACAACTTCTGCAATCGATAACTATTATGATGTGTTGTTGATAGAAAAGAATGGAAAGAGGGCTTTATCTATTCCTATCGGTGAATATGAGGGACAGCATCTTGCTTTAAGTATTGATAAAATTGAAGCAAACAGACCTTTGACTATTGATTTGCTTTGCGATGTTTTTTCTCACTCTGAGATTAAACCAAAGTGTGTGGTAATAAAAGAGTTTAAAGAAGGAATATTCTATATTGATATTTGTTGTGAGAAAAATGGAGAAAAAATTACTTTTGACTCTCGATGCTCCGATGCTTTCAATCTTTCAGTAAAATTATCTTTGCCAATTTTTGTGGAAGAGAAGGTTTTAGATAATGTCGGCTTTGAAATTCTTTCCCCAAATATGATTTCTGACCAACAAAACACCCAAGATGATTGGACAATAGAAGAGTTGCAACTCTTGTTAAAAGAGGTGGAAGAGCAAGGCGAAAAGGAAATTGCTGATTTGTTAAGAGAAAAAATTAAAGATTTAGAAAACGAGAATTAAATTACTTTTTCTCAGGGTGACGTCCTCCACAGCGAAAACGTTCTGCCCAATATGTTTCGCTAAATCTTCCGATTGTTACACCTTTTGAAGAAGAGGTGTGAATAAATTTATCTTTATCTAAGAAGATTCCTACGTGATTTATTGTTCCTCCTTTCTTATTGTTAAAGAAAACGAGGTCTCCTTCTTTTAAATCATTTTTATCCTTAATTGTTTTGCAGACTTTTGCCATATCTTGACTTCTTCTTGGTAAGGAAATCCCGTAAATTTCTTTGTAAACATTGCAAACAAATCCCGAACAATCAACTCCTTGTTTTGTTGTGCCACCCATACGATGTGGAGTGCCTAACCAATCTAAACAATAAGCTCTTAAATCGCTTACTTTATGCTTTCCTCTTGGCTTTTCTTTGATTGGTTTTTGTGTTTGAACAACTACATCTTGTTTTGCTACCTTACAAGAGGTAAATCCTGCAATTATCAATAATATTATTAAGATTTTTTTCATTTCTATTGTGCTTTAAGTTCTTTAATACATTCTTTTAAACTCTCTTCCCAATGTGGTATTGATATGTTTAGTAATTTTTCCGATTCGCTTTTATCAAAAACGCTGAATTTTGGACGAGTTGCAAGTGTAGGGTATTGACTTGTTAGAATAGGATTGATTTTTATTTTTTTCTCCCCCCATAATTCTATTGCCTTTCTTGCAAAATCATACCACGAACAAACACCATGATTGCTGTAATGAAGAATTTTTTTAGAATTTATATGCTCTATTGCTCTTACTGCAAAATCGGCTAAATCTCTTGCGTATGTTGGACTTCCTATTTGGTCGTATATTACGCTTAATTCCTCTTTTGTTTGAGAGAGGTTAATAATTGTCTTTACAAAGTTTGACTTAAATTCGCTGTAAAGCCAACTTGTTCTGATGACAAAGGTCAAAGGATTATTTTCTAAACAGTTTTCTTCTCCTTTAAGTTTGGTTTTACCATAAACAGATAAAGGAGAAGTTTTTTCTTGTGTAGAATGAGGTTTGCAATCCTTTCCCTCAAAAACATAATCCGTTGAAATATATACAAGTCTTGTTTTATGTTTGGCACAAAGTTTTGCAATGTTTAGTGTAGCCTTAGAGTTGATTTCTTCTGCTAAGGATTCTTCTTGCTCAGCCTTATCAACCGCAGTGTAAGCCGCAAAATGCAAAACACAATACAAATTATTGTTTTCAAAAAATGCTTTTAACTCCTCTTCTTTACAAATATCCAAGTTATCTTTATCGGTATATATGAAATTATATTGTGGAAAATTTCCTGCAATCTTCTTTAAAGACAAGCCGAGTTGCCCTTCTGCTCCTGTAACTAATACGTTTTTCATATCTTTGAATTTAACCCTACAAAAATACTAAGAAAAAAGAAAATAAATCAAAGAAATAAAAAAATAAATCAAAGAAATATTTTACGAAATCAAAGAAAAAAAATAATTATTGTATCTTTGTATTCTCAAAAGAGGAGATAGACTTATGCAAAAGGCAGATAACATAAAAAAATGGATAAGAATACTATTGTGTTTCTTTATTTGTTTGCAGATGTTTCCACCAATATTGGTTTTAGACGTTACTTCCTTGCGACATTTCTTGATAGCATTGTTTGATATTGTTGCAATAGGAGTTGTAATCTACTATTGTTTTTGGAAAAAGAAAAACATCTTATCATCATCTATTTTTACAAAAAATCCTCTTATTCCTATTTGGCTTTTACTTATTATATATATGGGTATTTCTATTACTTGGGCAATAAATCCCATAGAAAGCCTTGCCGTTTGGAATCGTTGGATACTAATTTTTTTAGCAATGATTATTTCTATTGGCTTTATGCTAAAAGATAATCACGCAATGAAAAATCTAATCATTTGTACCCTTGTTATAGCCACAATAAATGTACTTTCTTGTATTATATGTTACTATGTTTTTGATGTTCATATTTCGCAACGCAATAACTTAAAACTAAATGGCTTTTACGGAAATAAAAATATCTTTGCAGTAGCCTTGTTATTTAAACTACCATTTTTGTATTACGCCTTTTTGCGTTTTAAAAAGTTTATTCGATATTATTCTTTGTTTCTAATTTTTGCAATAAGTTTTTGCTTAGTAATACTTTCCACACGTTCAAGTTTCATAGGTCTGTTTTTACAATTAGCCCTCTTGGCTTTCTATGGTATTTTCTACAAAATCAAAAGCCGAAACATAAGTATCGTTTTAAAACATTCAAGTCTTTATTTGTTGATTTGTGTTGTTGGAATTGCAGGATTTATTTTAGGAGATGCCTTTCTTAAATATAATTTTAACCATTATTCAAAAACCGAAACAAATAACTATTCCATAGAAGCAAGAGTAAGCTCTATTGCAGAGGGAAATAGTAAAGGCAGACTTTTAATATGGAAAAATACAAGCGAAATCATAAAACAATCCCCTTTAATAGGATATGGAGTAGGCAATCATAAGTTAGCAATTATGAAAGTGGAGTGTGCAAAAAAACATGATTACGTTGTGTCGGACCATGCACACAATGATTTTTTGGAAATGTTTTCTGAACTTGGAATTTTTGGATTTTTGCTCTATGTTTCCACTTATTTGGTTTTTACAATTATGGCTTTAAGGCAAATGTTTCGCTATTCTCACCTACAACATCGCCTTTTAGCCTTAGTAGCCCTAAGTCTTATTCTTACCTATGCAAACGATGCTTTGTTTAATTTTCCATTAGAAAGAGCCGATTGTCAAATTTATTTAGTTCTTGCAGTAGCAATTTTAATAGCAAATCACATTCGCAATAGCAAAACAGAACAAAAACCTTTGCCAAAAGGCGTTTTGATTTCTATAAGCCTTATTTTGATAGGTTGTTTCAGTATAGAGACAATGCATTGCCAATCCTCCATTCTTCAAAAGAAAAGAATACATCAACACAACGGTGATACCTCAATAAGATACACGCCAGAAGATTGGTTAAACAAGATGCCGTTTTTACCAAACATTGATGAAAGTACAAAACCCATTGCAGTAAATACGGCAGAACGCTTTGCGACAGCAGGAAACTATCGTAAGGCAATAGACATTCTTTTAAAAGACAATTCTAATCCTTATTATAGCCTAAGAGAGTATAGGTTGGCAAACTATTATAATAAGATTGGCAATAAAAACGATAGTGCTGCATATTGGGCTAAAAGATGTATAGAGATGAAACCCTTGTGTTATTCGCCTGTTCGAGTGCTTGTAAACATTGAAGGAAAGAAAGGCGATAGTCAAAAACAATTAGATTTAATAGATTCTTACTTAGAGAAATATCAATTAGAACCATTGGCTTGGGAAGATAAGATAGTTATTTTACAAAGGTTGAAAAAAGACCAAGAAGTAGTAGAAACTATTAGAAAAGCAAGAGAATATATGCCAAAAAACAGCAAAATAAAGAAATTAGAAGAAAAATTGATAAAATAATCTTTATTTTTTCTTACTGAAAATCAGTGATTTATTTTTTTTACTAACAAGTTTTTAAACAAAAAACAGCTTGATTTAAAATTAAGTTGTAATTTTGCAGGGTTAAAACATAGAATTATCAATAATTAAAAACGTAAAAGAAATGAAAAAAGTATTGTTAGTATTAGCAGTAGCAGGTTTCTTCGCTGCATGTGGTGGAGCAACTGAAACAGCAACTGAAACAGCAACTGAAACTCCAGCAGTAGAAACTGAAGCAGTAGCAGAAACAGCAACTGAAACAGCAGCAGAAACAGTTGTAGCTGAATAATTAACCGCTCTCTAAAAGAGAGTTTGGAAAAGAAAAAGAAAGCAGTCCCAAGTAAAGAGGCTGCTCTTTTTTTTGCCCTTTTGTTTGTAAAAAAAACAAAAATTTATTTTCTAAAAACAAAGAAATAAAATTCTATCGAAAAGGTTGTGAAGTAGGAAAGTGTAGCTGTGA
Source organism: uncultured Bacteroidales bacterium (assembly GCA_937876865.1). Taxonomy (GTDB): domain Bacteria; phylum Bacteroidota; class Bacteroidia; order Bacteroidales; family P3; genus Onthomorpha. The sequence continues at coordinate 30,985 of CALEFF010000007.1, forward strand.
GGGCTGCTCCTTGAAGTTGATATTTTGGAATAAGAATTAAACCTGCAATTATAGTAACTCCTAATCCTATTATTGAGGCAAATGTGCTGATTTTAAAGTTTCCTTTTGCGTAAAAGTATTGTGTGAAATTACTTGCTATGCTTAAAGGCAATACCCCTATGCTTAAAATCCTTATTGCTTGACTTATCTCTTCAAAGCCTTTACCAAAAATAAATGAATAAACCTCTGAGGGCAATAAACACAACACTAATAATGCTAAGGCAGTGAAAATGCCATTGATTTTGCTCATTTTCCAAGAGAATTGTTTAGAAGAAGAATCGTCTTCGTTGTTTGAGAGAGAGGAGTATTGCACTAAGGCGAGTGAAGAGCCAAAAAGCATTACCGCTTCGCTAAGGCTAACTGCATTTGAATAGATTCCAACAAGAGTTTCCCCACAATAGAATCCTAAAATATAGAAACAAAGTCTATAATTCATACTTTGGGCAATATATCCTATTTGTTTTGTAACCCCAAGTGAGAAAAGAGTTTTAAAAGATGAGGTTAATTCTTGTTTTGATATTAGTTTTATGTTTTTATATTCGTCTCTTAATGCAAAAATTCCATAGAAGAACGATACAATATAAGCAATTAACATTGCAGTTATAAAATCCTCTACCGAGGTAAAACGATTAAATAACCAAAGAATAAGGATATAAGAAAAAGAAACAAGAGGATAGATAAGTTTTAGAATGTTTGCTTGTGAAATTTTTTGTTTTCCGAGCAGTAAAAACTGATTTATTTCACTTATTGCAGCAAGTACAGCTATAAATACACATATATTAGGAAAAAACAAAGAAACTAAAATAGCTGTAATAACAATCCATAAGAATGAAGGGATTATTAAATTTGAGAAATCTTTACGAGGAGTTAAGTAAATCAAGGTAGAATTGCCAATAAGGGTGAACAACATTAACAAAAGATTGATGTTGTAGACCATTATTGCTTGTTCTCCTTTTGCTTCCACACCAAGAATTTGTGAAATTAGGATAATAGTTAAAAATCCTAATCCCGCAGAGGAGAATTTCGTAAAGATAGTATGTAAAATTTTTCGTATCACGAGTGCAAAGATAAGAAAAAATGCAGAAAAATTTGGTGGATTTAATTTTTTTGTGTAGTTTTGCAAACTCAAATACGGTGCGAGTAGTTCAGTTGGTTAGAATATCAGATTGTGGTCCTGAGGGTCGTGGGTTCAAATCCCATCTCGCACCCAGAGATTAAAGAAAGTAAAGGCTCTTCAAAAGATTGAGGAGCCTTTTTTGTTAGAATAAATTTTAATGTTAAAAGATATGAAAAAACTTAGTTTAATTATTGCCCTTGTTTTCGTTTCTTTGAATGTTTTTGCACAATCATTCAAATACGAAAGCGTAAAGAATGATCCTTTGAATGCAAGGATTTACACTCTCGGAAATGGACTTAAAGTCTATATGTCGGTTAATAAAAGCGAACCAAGAATACAAACTTACATTGCAGTAAGAGTTGGAAGCAAGAATGACCCAAGTGCGACAACAGGATTAGCACATTATTTTGAGCACATGATGTTTAAAGGCTCAGAAAAGTTTGGAACAACAAATTGGAAGAAAGAAAAAGAATATATAGATAAGATAGAAAATCTATATGAGGTTTATCGTAAGGAGAAAGACCCTCTAAAAAGAAAAGGATTGTATACAGAAATTGACTCTTTGTCTTATATAGCATCGGGATTCGCCATTGCAAACGAATATGACAAGATGATGAGTTTCATAGGCAGTCAAGGAACAAACGCAGCCACAAGTAACGATTACACATTCTATCAAGAAGACATACCAAGCAATCAATTAGAAAATTGGGCTAAGATTCAAGCCGACCGTTTCGCTAATCCAGTGTTAAGACTCTTCCATACAGAATTGGAAACCATTTACGAAGAAAAAAATATGAGTCTTACAAAGGATTATCGTAAAGTAAACGAAGCAATGCTTAAAGCCTTATTCCCTTCACACCCTTACGGACAACAAACAACCTTAGGAGAAGCAGAACATTTACGTAATCCAAGTTTGAAAAACATTAAAGAATTTCACTCACAATACTATGTGCCAAACAATTATTGTATTGCAATGAGTGGAGACTTCGATCCAGATAAAGCAATCAAGATAATAGACAAATACTTTGGAGGATTAAAAGCAGTAGAAGTACCAAAATTGGAATTCAAAGCTGAAAAAGAAATCACAAAAGTAAAAGAAATAGAAGTAAAAGGCTTAGAAAGTGAATATATCACAATAGCATATAGAATCAATGCAGGCTCTACATCAAAAGAAGCAATGATGGCAGAACTTATAGATATGATTCTAAACAACGGATACACAGGATTGATAGACAAAAACATCAATCAAAAACAACTATGCCAAAGAGCAAATAGTGGAGTGTATGGATTAAACGACTACACTGCCTTTATTTTAAGAGCATACCCTACAAAAGGACAAAAATTAGATGAATTAAAATCTATGTTGTTGCAACAAATCGATATTTTGAAGACAGGAAATTGGGACGAAAGCATTTTGCAAGCAGGAATCAATAATATGAAATTCCGCGAAATACGTTCTTTGGAATCAAACTCAGCAAGAGCGATGAAAATGGCGATGAGTTATCTTTCAAATGTTGAATGGGAAAACGAAGTAAATTACTTAGACAACCTTTCTCAAATCACAAAAGATGAAATCGTTGCTTTTGCAAATCAAATCTTCAAATCGAACAACTATGTAGTTATAAAGAAAATAAAAGACGAACCAGAAACAGTTGCAAAGGTTGAAAAACCAGCAATAACACCTATTCAAATCAATCGTAGTGCAGAGAGTGATTTCTTTAAGAAAGTAAAAGAAGCAAAAGTAGAAGACATAAAACCTGTTTTTGTTGATTACGACAAAGATATGAGCATAAAGAAAATGCAAAACGGTACAGAAATCCTTTATGTTAAGAATAATGACAACACACGTTATAGTTTAAGTTTCCGTTACGCTGTTGGAACATGGGAAAACAAGTATTTAGGATTACTTGGTTACTATCAAGATTTCTTATATACTCCATTTATGAGCCAACAACAAATAAAAGAAAAATTATATAACATAGCCACAACATTTAGAATAAGCACAAGCGGAGATGAAACAGTAGTTACAATCGAGGGATTGACAGAAAATCTTTTAGAAGCCTTAGATATAGTAGATGGAATACTAACAAATCCTTGTCTTGATGAGAAAGCGTTAGAAAGTATCAAGCAAAAACTTTTCAAAGAAAGAGCTGAAGCAAAGAGTTCACAACAACAATGTTTCTCTAAGCTATCTTCTTACGCTCTTTACGGCAAAAAGAATGCACATCGTACACTTTTGAGCGACAAAGAAATCAATAAACTAACAACAAAGCAACTTACAGAACAAATAAAGAACTTAAAACTATACGAAGAACAAATAACCTATTACGGAGACTTGAATATAGATGCAATAGAAGACTATATTTTCCGTCATCACAAGATGAATGAAACAGGTTCATACAAAAAAGCAGACAGAAAACTATCAGAAAAACAAAAAATAACCAAGAATAAAGTTTACTTTGTCAATTACCCAGCAAATCAATCCTATTGCAGAATGTTTATAGTTGGCGATAAATATGACGAAAGCCAAAGAGCAGTAGTTGCAATGTACAATGAATACTTTGGAGGCAGTATGAATAGCATCGTATTCCAAGAAATGAGAGAAAAACGCTCACTTGCCTACCAAGCATCTTCACGTTACATAATGGGAAGCAATAAAACCGACAAAAATTATAACCTTGCACACATAGCAACTCAAAACGATAAAGTAGTAGAAGCATTCGATGCGTTTAATTCTCTATTAGATTATATGCCGGTAGCAGAAAATAACTTTGACCTTGCAAAACAAAGTATCTTGAAATCAATAGCAACAAACCGTACAACAAAGCAAGCAATCATTTCTTCTTACCTAACAGACAAAGAATATGGAAGAAAAGAAAACACACAAAAGCAAAAGTGCGCTAGCCACAAACTTTTTAGGCAACTTCTTAATTTCCAAAAATAAAACTTTCGAAATAGTTTTTGCAAAGTAAATAAATCTTTGTAAACCATCATAAATTTTTTCTAAAGAAATAGTAATGCTTGGAAGTGTTTTATTGTCCTCGTCAGAAACCTTTGAAACATCTTCAAGTAAAAACTTCAAATTTTTTATTCCACGCTCAGTTGAAGGAATTGCAGAATTCAATACAGGTATCGCAGATATAAACACCGGGACCCTCAACAAGACGGGTAACCTCATCCTGTGATTTTCCGCAGAAAGAACAACAGATTTCTAAATCTTTTTCCTTTGCCATAGGAAAAACTCCTATCTCTTAGTAATTACCTTATCAATAAGTCCGTATTCCTGAG
>CALEFF010000008.1 GCA_937876865.1 uncultured Bacteroidales bacterium
GAATTTGGTTTCAATGAAAGTGAAGCGGGAACATACGTTCAAAATCTTCAAACAGTAAATGGTTGTGATAGTACTATTACTTTAATTCTTGATGTTAATAGTTCTTTAATGGACGTAGTAGATACAGAGCTTTCTTTCTTCCCTAATCCTACAAAAAGCGAAATTACTTTCAGTCAAGCAATAGAAAGCATAGAAGTAATGGATTTAAGTGGTAGATGTGTTCTTACTTTCTCTAATGCAAGAGAAATAAACATTGAATCATTGCCTGCTGGTGCGTATTACTTACGCTTAACAAATAACGACAAAGCTATAATGCGAAAAGTTATTAAGGAATAAGTATTGATTTAACATAAAAAATAAAAGGCGATTGAGTTTTTTCAGTCGCCTTTTTCATTCGCTAAAATTTTCCTTAGCTTTTTTTTGATTTTTCTTAGGAAAAAAACAAAGGGTGAAAGACTTAACTTTCACCCTCATTTATATAGTAAACTCAAGCTTTATTTCACAATTACTTTTGAAGAATAAAGAGAATTATTATTTGTTACTTTTACAAGGTAACAGCCTTTTTGTAAAGAAGAAAGGTTGATTGTAGCATTGTTTGTAATGCTTCCTTTCATCATTACACGACCTGCCATGTCTATAATCTCCATTTGATGAACTCCTTCTTTTAATCCTGATAAAATTATTACATCTTTGGTTGGGTTAGGAGAGAGAGTTAAAGGATTTGCTTCCACATCTTCCAAACCTACTTCCGCATTTACATCTATGTAATTGTATTCATAATCACATACATATTGCAAAGTGAAGTTTACATCAAGTGCCCAATATTCTTCAATTCTATAAATATTCTTGTTGTTATAGGTTTGAGGACGTGTTAGTTCAGGAGTCCAAGGCATAAGTGTTTCTTCTAAAAGGCGATTATCAAAAGTAAATATAGAACGTTCAGTTTCGTTTTGATTAGCATCGTAAGAGTGTACTTCGGTGCAATTTCCATCTTCATTGTAAGTGTAAGTTGTTTCGCCGTAAAGATCCCAACCAACTCCATCGTAAGAACTATATTCAATTAAACTTACATTTCCTTGATTGTTATATGTGTAATCAATTCTTTCTGATGGAAATAATTCATCTGATGAAGAAAAGAAATCACTATAACTCCAAATTTCTGATGTTAAAAATCCGTTATAATATTCATAATCAACAGCTTGATATAGCACATCAGACATTGTTAATTCTGCTCTTGTGATTTGACCATTTGAATTGTAGAAATATTCGTAAGTACCACCCAATTCAAATACGCCATCAAAATTGTTGTAATTAGAACGTGAGGCAAGAAGACCTTGATTATTGTAGGTGTATTCTAAATAATAAACATGTTTCCAATAATTTCCCATTAACTGATAACCATCAATACGCACCATTTGATCTTGTTCATTGTAACGAATAGAATCTATCAACTCATATTCAGCAGGAATAAGTTCGTAAACGGATATTAAGCGGCGAGAAGCATCATAAGAGTAATAACAATTTATGTAATTATCATCACTATTGTAAGAAGATAGTTTGTAATTGTAATCCCCTGTTGAAAGCATCTTTTCAGCAGGACGGAAATTCAAAGTCTTTTTTTCTTTATTTCTTTGAAAATGTCTTTCATACTCTTGTGCAGACACAGAAATCACCACCGCACAACAAATCATAAATAATAAAATCTTTTTCATACTCCTTTTATTTTAAAGTTTTAGGCTACAAAAATAATAAAAAATAATAAACTTATCTTAAAACTTCTATTACACCATTTTTATCAAAAGTTCTTGATTTTCCTTTTGCTCTAAAATTATAGAAATAAGTACCTTCTGGACTATTTGTTTCGTTAGGATTCCAAAAATCTGACATATCCTCAAATTTATCGTTATACCATATTCTTCTTCCATGGCGATTATATATAGTCAACTCTGTAAAATAAAAATAGTTATTATTAAGTAATCCTATTATTTCAAAGACATCGTTTATTCCATCTCCATTTGCACTTACCATATTAGGAATATTTAGGTGTATTACATTTAAGAGAAGAACGTAAACGCTATCGCATCCATTTATATCAGTTAAAACTCTTGTGTATTCACCTTCTTCGGTTTCGTTAAATCCATATCCTTCATAGCTATCGCCTTTGTAAATATCTACATTTAAGGTGTCAATAAATACATCAAAGATAGTAAGGTCTAAATTTACTATGCTATCGCAATCGTTTATTGTTTGAAGATGTTGTGTGTAAAAACCACTTTCTTCTTCATAGAAACCATTATCGTCATAAGCATATCCACAAAGTTCTGTTCTTATTGTATCGTTATAAATTGGATGTACAATTAAATCAAGATTTACAATAGAGTCGCAACCTTGAATGGTTTGAAGATGTTGTGTGTAAACACCTGCTTCATTTGTAGAAAAATTATTCTCGTTGTAGAATTCATTTTCACAAATCTCTGCATCAATAGTATAATTGTAAGTAGGATGAACGGTAAGATTAAGAGAAAATATACTATCACATTCATATATATTAACTTCATTATGAGTATAAATTCCGGTTTGATTTTCCTCAAATCCGTATAAAGTATATATTTCATTATCACAAATTTCTGCATCAATATTTATACTATGTGTAGGTTGAACATAAAGATTTAAAGTTACGATACTATCACATCCATTTATACTTTGAAGATGTTGAGTGTAAACTCCTGCACTATCTTCAAAGAAATTAAATCTTGTATATTCATCTCCATTACATATTGTGTCATAAATCAAAGTATCGTATGTGGGATGAACAGTTAATATAAGAACTTTAAGACTATCGCAATTACAATCGGTACTTCCTCTCCAGGTATAAATACCTGCACTATCTACATTGAACAATCCATCATTATATACCTGATTATCGCAAATTGAAGCATAGATTGTGTCATAATAAGTTGGGTTTACAATAATTTTTTTCATAGCTACACCACGACAAGAGCCTTCTTCTGATATATTCAATGACCATTCTATTGTAGAATCCGCCACAAACATAACACTATCATTTGTTTCTTGATTATTCCATAAATAATCAATGTTTTCAGATGAAAATCCGTCAAAAAAAGTTGCGGATAAAATAACTGTATCTCTTTGACAAACTGTATCAGGTCCTGAAATATTTGACAATAGATTAAAATCAATTGTAACGGGTACAATTAGGGTATCTCTACAATAGGAGTCTGTGATAGTAGATACTAATTTTATATCATAAGTTCCATTGTCAGGATAAAATCTTGATATACTATCGCCCCTTAATATTGAGTCATTTTCCAAAATCCAATAAGAAGTATCAAGAACGTGATTTGTGAAAACATTGTATGAAGTGTCAAAAATCATATAACTTAAATCGTTTAGATAAGCGTAACTATTACAAGTGTCTATTGTTAAATTTGCCACAGATTTTGGATAAATAGATATAGAATGAGACGATATTGTGAAATTACATTCGGGTTTACCAACAAAGGATGCCGTACAAAAATATTCATTACTATCTATTGGAACTAAAATATCATAATTGGTAGAAAGAATTGTTGTATCTCCTTCTCTATACCATTTATATTCAAATCCTAAAGGTGCTCTCAAATGAATAGAATCCATAGCATCACATTGGTTGTAAAGATATATTCGTTTCCTATCACAATTAAGAGTAAAATAAGCATAACCGAAGTGTCCTCCATCTTTACAATCGTATGTGGTTAAACGTATTTTAATATCTTCTCCATGATATGGAGCAATATCAACTCCAACTGTAGTCCAATCTTTCCATATAATTGTAGAATTATTATAAGTATTTTGATTCCACCCTAACTCTCCACTTGCATAAAAGTCTGCAAAAGCACATGTACTATCGATTAAATTTCCTTCATCATCAAGAATTTCAAGTGTAAAACGAGGCTGGTTTTCCAAAGTGTGATCAGGATTTTGTAAAACAACGGCATATTTTAATGTAATCATATCAAACTGATTTGTATCTACGCTATAATCATAAGAAATACTTTCAGCCTCAGCACCTGTTGAAGAATTTCCAAGTTTAATACTTGCTTTTTCTCCTTCAGGTACTTGTTTTAAAAGATAATTTGTATAATAATCAGTAGAAGTTTTACTTAATACAACAGAATGTCTACTTGAACTTAAATACTCATATCTATAAGGGTTATCGTAAACGCCATAAGTAGGATATACATTATCCGCAGATAAATTAATGTAATCAATACATCTATTAATTCCTGTTATGAATGTACGAGTACTATAAACAGGTGATTTACCACATTCATCACATAAAGAAAACACATTTACTTTATATTGAGTAGCTTCATTAAGTCCTTCTATAATTGCTTCTTCTACTCCGCTCGGAACAGTATCATAGAAAACTGTATCATAAGGAGATGAATTATATGTACATACAACAAGATAATTCTCAATAGTACTATCAGCATCGGTCCAATATACTCTTGCTGAATTATATGTAATATCTGTTACAGTAGGCGATATTCTAGGACAACCAAAATATTTGTTTAACAAATAATCAACATTGCAATAGAAAAAGCCACCATAACCACCTGTAATTCTAATAGACGATGTTGTATTACATTCTTTAGGCAACGAATATTGATTATCTGTTGTTAACACAAAGCCGGTTGAATTTTTATTTACATACCAATTAGCATTAGGTACAGAATCCCAAGATATATAAATTGAATCATCGTCATAACTTATTTCGGTATTTTCTGGCAAGAAATTTTGACAACTTGTATTTCCTAATGTTCCACACATCGGTATACTATCACAACTACCATAAACATGGTAATGTATAAAAGAATAAGGTGGTATGTTTATTAATACAGAATCTGTATTAGAAAGTACTGTATGAATAATGCTATTTGGGTTTGCTAAATTAGAACTATAAGCGGTTAATGTACCACTACTATTTACTGGAGGAGGATATAAAATGTAATCAACTGCAAAAGAATTATAACCATGCCCGTCCCAATGAAGCATAACAGATGTTGAATCGATGTATTCATGTGTTATATCACTCGGTGCTTCACAATCGCAGAACTGAACAATAATCTCAAAGCTCTCAACAGGATTGTCGTTATCTACATAAAAATCTATAGTTATTTCATCCGTATCACTATAAAGAATATATTCATAGTAAACATCATGAGCACTTTTTATAATAATTTCTTCTGAACTCGTATCTCCCTTGTAAATAGTATAACAATTGTTAGGGTTTATATAATATTCATATTCACTATGCACAATTATCTTACAACCATAATTGGGATTTGTAGCTTTAATTGTATAAGAAGAATTAACACGAGGAGAATGTGGATTGCCGGGACCATTATCAGCATAGACAACGCAATAGTCTGAAACAATACTTTGATGATTGTTCGTTCCCATTAGAATAGTATCTTGTCCAAAGACAAAGTTTAAACCAAAACTTAAAAATATTAAAAAAAGTATTCTTTTCATTAAATATATTATTGATATGATGTGCAAAATTATATATTTAATATATTTTAAACAATTTTTTTTGGTTCTTTTTTATTACAATAATAAAAATAAAAGCGGAGCATTTTGTAAAATACTCCACTTTTTATTTTATGTTTTTATCTTTTAGACTTATTCAGCCCAAGCTACAACAAGATTTCTGTCGCCGTATGCGTCATCTACTCTTGATGCACATGGCCAATATTTGTCATCGTGTTCAAGAGGGAAGGCTGCCATTTGACGAGTGTATGGTCTATCCCATGTATCTGCACATACAACTTGCATTGTGTGTGGTGCATTCATAATTAAGTTGTTTTGCTTGTCTGCTTTTCCTTCTTCTATGTCGCGAATTTCTTGACGGATTTGAATCAATGCATCGCATAATCTATCCATTTCTGATAATGGTTCTGATTCTGTTGGTTCTATCATCAATGTTCCGTGAACAGGGAAGGCAACAGTAGGAGCGTGGAATCCGTAGTCCATCAAACGTTTTGCTATATCTCCACATTGTACGCCTGATGATAGAGAGAATTGGTTGCAATCCATGATAAATTCATGAGCACACATTCCATTTGTTCCTGTGTAAAGGATATTGTATGCTGTTGCTATTCTTGTACGCATATAGTTTGCGTTTAAGATTGCGTATTTTGTTGCTTGTGCTAATCCTTCGCCACCGCACATTTTTAAGTATCCGTATGTGATTGGTAATAAGCCAGCACTACCAAATGGAGAGGCGGCTACAGGTGAGCCTTTTGTAGAACCTGTTGATATTGTGCCGTGTGTTGGAAGATAATCAGCAAGTGCAGCTGTACATCCAATAGGTCCAACTCCTGGACCACCACCACCGTGAGGCATTGCAAATGATTTGTGTAGGTTTAAGTGGCAAACGTCTGCTCCCATAAAGCCTGGTGAGGTCAAACCTATTTGTGCATTCATATTTGCACCGTCCATATAAACCAATCCACCGTTTTCGTGAATTATGTTGATAATATCTATAATACCTTCTTCAAATACTCCGTGAGTTGAAGGGTAAGTAATCATTAAACAAGAAAGATTTTCTTTGTTTGCTTCTGCTTTTTCTTTTAAGTCAGCTATATCGATTTCTCCTTCTGCTGTTGTTTTGATTACTATAATGTTCATTCCTGCCATTGCTGCAGATGCAGGGTTTGTTCCGTGAGCAGAAGCTGGAATCAAGCACACTCTTCTGTTTTCTTGTCCGTTTGCTATTTGGTAGTTACGAATTGTCATCAATCCTGCATATTCTCCTGCTGCTCCTGAGTTAGGTTGAAGACTTACTTTGGCAAATCCTGTGATTTTTGAAAGGATTCTATCCATATCTTCAACAAGTTCGTAGTATCCTTCTGCTTGATCTCTTGGTACAAATGGGTGAACGTTTGCAAATTCTGCCCATGTGAATGGTATCATTTCCATTGCGGCGTTCAATTTCATTGTACAAGATCCAAGAGGAATCATTGCTCTATTTAAAGACAAGTCTTTTACTTCCATTTTCTTTAAGTATCTCATCATTTCTGTTTCTGAATGATAAGAAGAGAATACTTTTTGAGTAAGGATTGCTGATTGTCTTTTTAAGTTTGCAGGTATTCCTTTTGGTTCAGCACAAGAAAATTCTACAAATTCTTTGCCTGCTGCTTTTGCAAGTACTCTTAAAACTCTTTCTACGCCTTGGCAAGAAGTTGTTTCGTCTGTTGAAATTCCTATTGTTTTGTTATCTATCAATAAGAAGTTTATTTTGTTTTCAACTGCTATTTTACAAACTTTTTCTGCTTCAATAGGACATGCTAAACGTATTGTATCGAAATAAGTTTCGTTTAATTGAGTGTAGCCGTATGTCTTTGCATTTTCTGCAATTGTAGTTGCAGTTTTGTTAATATCTTGTGCTATTTCTCTAATTCCTTCTGCTCCGTGCCAAGCTGCATATTGTCCTGCCATAATTGCAACAAGGGCTTGTGCAGTACAAATGTTAGAAGTTGCTTTTTCACGTTTTATGTGTTGTTCTCTTGTTTGAAGAGCAAGACGGAAAGCTTTGTTACCTTGTGCATCAACGGTTTGTCCTATGATTCTACCTGGCATTGTTCTTTTGAAGTTTTCTGTGCAAGCAAAATATGCAGCAGAAGGACCACCAAAGCTCATTGGACAACCAAATCTTTGAGTTGTTCCACAAACGCAATCAGCTCCCCATTCTCCTGGAGGAGTTAATAAAGCTAAACTCATTAAATCTGCTGCAACTGCAACAAATATTCCTTTTGCTTTTGCATCTGCTGTGAAAGCTGCATAATCCAATACTTCACCTTTACGATTTGGATATTGAACTATTGCACCAAAGAAAGTAGAATCAAGAACTGTGTCATCGCTTCCAACAACTACTTCAATTCCACGAGGAAGAGCTCTTGTTTTTATTACATCTATTGATTGAGAGAAAAGATTTTCGCTAACAAAGAATTTGTTTACGTTATCTTTTTGTTGTTGGCGACTTCTTGAACCATAGAACATAAGCATTGCTTCTGCACATGCGGTTGCTTCGTCTAACAATGAAGCATTAGCCAAAGGCATTGCTGTCATAGAGCAAATCATTGTTTGGAAAGTGAAAAGAGTTTCCAAACGGCCTTGTGAAATTTCAGCTTGGTAAGGAGTATATGAAGTGTACCAACCTGGATTTTCTAAAATATTTCTTTGTAATACGGCAGGAACTATTGTGTTGTAGTATCCTTGTCCGATGTATGTCTCATACATTTTGTTTTTTGAGGCCATACCTTTTAACATAGTGAAATATTCATATTCATTCATTCCTTGTGGAAGGTCCAAAGGTTGTTTGAAACGAATTTTTGCAGGTATAGTCTTATCAATTAGTTCATCAATGCTACTAACGCCGATGACTTTTAACATCTTCTCAACTTCTGCTGGTTGAGGACCGTTATGACGGTGTGCAAAATTATTAGTTATCATCTTGCTAAATGTTTGTTGTTATTTATTTTATAATTTATTTTCTTTCTTATCTTTTATAGGAATTAAAATGCACAATTTCCTTTAATGGTTTGCGAATCTTTTTTCTTGTAATAGCTGCCGAATAACCCAAAGAAATTACCAAAGGTATGCGTTTCTTTTCGGGTACATCAAGCAATTGTTTCAATCCTTTTTCATCAAACCAACCAAGTATGCAACTTCCAAGACCTAATTCGGCGGCTTGCATACATATATTATTAGCCGCAATTCCTATATCTAAAAGAGGATATTCCTTATCCTTTATAACCGAGCCTAAGGAGGCTGTAAGATTAGCTTTTTCTAAAACTATTGCAATTAAGACGGGAGCTTGCTTCACAAAACGATTCATTCCCATTGTTGCAATCCTTCTTTGAGCTTGTTCAAGTATTGGTTGATTATTTATTACAATAAAAGACCAAGGCTGAGAATTGCAAGCAGAAGCCGAAAGTCTTCCTGCTTCAAGGCAAGCAAGGATTTTCTCTTCTTCTACTTTTTGAGAAGTATATTTTCTATCGCTTTGTCTTCTTAACAATAAGTCTTTAAAGCTATCCATCGCAAAAAAAATTAAATGCTTGCTGATGAAAATTCTGCGTCTGCTTTAATCTTCTTTATCAATCCTTGAAGAACTTGACCAGGACCAACTTCCACAAAAGTATTTGCTCCGTCTGCAACCATTGCTTTTGAAATTTGAGTCCATTTTACAGGAGCTGTTAATTGAGCAATAAGGTTTTCTTTGATTTGAGCAGGATCTGTCATAGGTTGAGCATTAACATTTTGATAAACAGGACAGATTGGAGCTTTAATATCAGTATTTGCAATAGCCTCAGCAAGTTCTACTCTTGCAGGTTCCATTAAAGGAGAGTGGAAAGCACCACCTACCTTCAAAGGTAAAGCTCTCTTGGCACCGGCAGCCTTTAAAGCTTCGCACGCTTTATTGATTCCTTCCATAGAACCAGAAATTACCAATTGACCAGGGCAGTTGTAGTTAGCAGGAACAACAACTTCTTCTATACCTGCACATACTTCTTCTATTTTTTCATCATCTAAACCAATGATTGCAGCCATTGTGCTTGGTTGAAGTTCACATGCTTTTTGCATTGCATTAGCTCTTGCAGCAACAAGACGCAAACCATCTTCAAAACTCATAGCCTTTGCGGCAACAAGAGCAGAAAATTCTCCTAATGAGTGTCCTGCAACCATATCAGGCTTAAATTCTTCACCCAAAGCATGAGCAAGAATAACAGAGTGTAAGAAAATTGCAGGTTGAGTAACATTAGTTTGTTTCAATTGTTCATCAGTACCTGCAAACATAATATCGGTAATTCTAAATCCTAAGATTTCATTTGCTTTTTCAAACAATGCTTTACATTCTTCATTGTTATCATATAGGTCTTTACCCATTCCAACGAATTGAGCCCCTTGACCCGGAAATACGTATGCTTTTTTCATAGTCTATTCTTATTTTTTAATTTAATTTGCAAATGTACAAAAAAACAATAGTTATAGAAAATAAAACAAAGAAAAAAAAGAAAAAAACAAAGAAAAAAAATAATTTTTCAAAGACTTTTTACTGACAAAATTATATAGAAAATGTAAATAATTTAAATCATTCGTTGTAAAAAGTGTAATGACACTTTGTTTATTCGTTGGAAAAAGTGTAAATTTGCAAAAAAAATAAACAAAAACCATGCTTAAAAGAAAAATAGAATCTGTTTTGACGGAATGGAAGAAGTCTAAAAATAAAAAACCTCTTGTGATAAAGGGCATTCGTCAATGTGGTAAAACATATATAGTTCAGAAATTTGCAAAAGAGAATTATGAAAATGTGGTTTATGTGAATTTTATTCTTGAACCGGATAAAAAATCAGCCTTTTCGGGTAGTATTGATGTTGATACCATAATTCTAAACCTATCAGCTTTAATCCCGAATAGTCGTTTCATAAAAGAAAAGACTTGCATAATACTTGATGAAATTCAAGAATGTAAAGAAGCAAGGACTGCCCTGAAATCATTTCAAATAGATGGACGATTTGATGTTATTTCAACAGGCTCACTTTTGGGCGTAAGAGGATATGAAAATAGGAGGAAAGAAGGGCAAGACTCTATTCCTGTTGGATATGAAACGATAATAGAGATGTATCCTTTGGATTTTGAAGAATTTTTATGGGCAAATGGAATAAATAATAAGGTGATTGATTCAGTGAAATCGTGCTTTGAAAAAGAAACAGTAGTTCCGGAAGGTATTCATAATGCAATGATGGAATTATTATATAGATATGTCATTGTAGGTGGTTTGCCTGAGGTCGTAAACACGTTTCTTGAAACAAAAAACATTGAACTTACATATCAATTACAACGTAATCTTATAGCGGAATACGAAGAAGATATGATTAAGTATGCAGACAACTCCGATAAAGTACGTATTCGAGAATGTTTTGAATCAATTCCTAAACAATTAGCCAAAGAGAATAAGAAATTTCAATATTCCGTTGTAAGAAAAGGCGGTCGCTCATCTCAATATATAGGAAGTATTCAATGGCTTGAAGATGCAGGATTAGTAAAAAGATGTTATAATACACAAATTACGGAATTGCCACTTGAAGGAAATGCCATTAAAGACTGTTTTAAATTATACACCACAGATATTGGCCTTTTTGTCGCTATGCTTGACTATGGTACACAAGCAGATATACTAAAAGGAAATCTTTTAGCCTATAAAGGCTCTATATTTGAAAATCTTATGGCAGATTTTCTTTGTAAATCAGGACAGAAGTTGTATTACTTCCAAAAGGATAGTGGTTTAGAGTTAGATTTTCTTGTCAGATACAAAGGAGAATGCGTAGTGATTGAAGTCAAAGCAAAATCAGGAAAAACAAAAAGTTTAAAAACAGTTCTAAAAAACAAAAATATTTACCACGTTAATCATGCAATCAAACTTGGAAAATATAATATCGGACGAGAAGAAGAAATGCTTACAATACCTCTTTATATGGGTTTTCTTATTCAAGACACTCTTTCTGATGTTATAGTGCCTGATATCGATTTGAGAATTTTTTGAAAGTTTTAATATCTTGTTGTTTAAAATCTAAAACGTGCTCCTATGTTTGTTGAAAGGAATGTTCTTCCAAATGATATGAAATATAGGTCAGAGTTCATTTCATCGATTTGTTTTCCTGAGTCAAGGTTGGTGAATAGTAGGGAAGGGGTTGCAAAAAATGATAGATTCTTTGTTGCTTTGTATTCTAAGGAAAGTCCTAATTCAGTTGCAAATTTTGAGTTTAAACGACCTATTATAGTGTTTGATCGGAAGTAAAGATATTTTGATTTTTCCATAATTACTCCGATACCTAAATAAGGCGATAATTCAAAAGAGTTACCCATTTTATAAGAATAAGCGGCACTTAGTCCAATGTAGTTTAAGTTTTCAATACGTTGTACTCCATCATAATATGTTGTTGTGAAATAATATGTGTTTGCTGTGTGAAAATAGTCTATTTTGAAAGTTAATTTGTCGTTGTATCTAATTCCCGCACCCATTTTGTAGTTTAAACAATTAGGGAAAGATGTAATGTGAGAACTTTCAACATTCAATCCCCCAACTGTATTGTAGGAAGTTGATTTTCCAAAAGATACATCAAAAGTAAATGCTACCTTTTTTTCTTGTGCAAACATTGTTGTTGCAAATAGCAGACATACTGCAATGAATGTTAGTTTTTTCATACTGTTTTTTATTTTTTAATTTAATTTAATTCGCAAATGTACAAAAAAAAACATTTTTAAAGAGAAAAAATATGGATTTATTTTTCAAAGAAATTAATTCTTTGTTTTAGAAAATTATTTCTTGATTTTAAAAAATTATTTCTTGATTTTATTTTTTTCTTTCTTAGTTTTTGAAACTGCAATTACACATTTCTAAAATAGCGTTACAAAACATTCGTAACGCTATTCTAAATTTATAAATTTAATTTTGTGTGTGCAATAAGGAAGCGGTCGGGTATTTTGTTTTCCATTGCTGATTGGTAGTCTTTGTAGGTGCATGGTATTAGGTAGTGCTGTAGGTATTTTTGTTGCATTTGGTCGCTGCAATTGATTTGCATCCACCATCGTCCACTTTTTTTACTTTTATAGAAGATGATTGTTTCTTCATTTTCCATTAAGACGTTGAAACGATAATAGTTATTTAGGTCTTTGTATGGGAAGTCTTGTTTTCTCCATAGGTAACCCTCTATGAAATACCACAAAGCGTGAGCAATGATTTGTGCTGTTCGGTTGTTGTTATCTTTCTTTGCATCGTAGGAGAATATGCCAAGAGATGTGAGTTTGTCTGATGCTCCGCCATAGTGTAGTAGTTTGCAAAATTCTTCGCCGTAGAGTCCGTGGGGGCAGGTTGATACTGGGCTGTCGCTTGCTCTAATTGCGTTTATGTCGGCAAGTAGCATATCGCAATTTCTTATCAATGGTTCGGCATCTTCGAGGTTGTTTTGTATTTCTCCTAAACGGTAGGTTTCAAAGCGTATGTCGTATAAGAGTTTTAGTAGGTCGGTATCAACGAAATAACTTTGGTAGCATAAGTGTGTGTAGTTGAAAAGGTAGTTGGGGTCGGAGCAGAATATGTGTGCAAGGTAGTTGTCTTTTTCGGCAGTGAGTGTGAGTTCTTTTAAATCAATTCGTGAGTCGATATTGGCAATGTTTATGATTTGTCCTATTTGTTCGTATCCTTTATACATTCCTATTGCGTGGTCGTTGTTACCTCCTAAAACTATTGGTATTATTTTGTGACGCAATAGAAAGGCACATACTTCTGATAAGGCAAAGTAAGTGTCTTTTGGGGTTTGTCCTTGTTTTAGGTTGCCAAGGTCTATTATTTTTAGTGTGTTAGTGTGTTTTTTTAGGTTGTAAAATTCTTTGCGTATGGGGTCTTGGTCTTGTTCTAATGCTATTATTGCAAAATCTGCTTCGGGGTTTATTTGATTGCAAAGTATTACTTCGTTTAATCCTCCTTGTTCATTTTCGTTTAAAAAAGAGAGTGGATTGATTTTATCAAATAGTTCTAGTATATTACTCATAATTATAATCTTCTTATTTTTGCTCCAAGGTTGTTAAGTCGTACATCAATGTCTTGATAACCTCGGTCTATTTGTTCTATGTTGTCAATGATTGAGGTGCCTTCTGCTGAAAGTGCTGCTATCAATAGTGCTACTCCTGCTCTTATGTCGGGTGAGGACATGCGAACGCCTTTTAAATGATATTTTCTTTCACTTCCAATTACGGTTGCTCGGTGTGGGTCACAAAGTATGATTTGTGCTCCCATGTCTATTAGTTTATCTACAAAGAATAATCTCGACTCGAACATTTTTTGGTGAATTAAGACACTACCTTTTGCTTGTGTGGCAACTACTAAGGCAATAGAGATAAGGTCGGGTGTAAATCCTGGCCATGGTGCATCGCTTATTGTCATTATGCTTCCGTCCATGAATTTTTCTACTTCATAGATTTCTTGTTTTGGAATGAAGATGTCGTCACCTTTTTTTTCTAGGTTAATTCCTAAGCGACGAAAGACTTCGGGTATAATGCCTAAGTGTTGATATTCTACGTCTTTGATTGTGATTGAGGATTGTGTCATTGCTGCCATTCCAATGAAAGAACCTACTTCTATCATATCGGGTAGTAGGCGATGTGTGCAACCCCCTAAGGAATCAACTCCCTCTATTGTTAATAGGTTTGAACCAATTCCTTGTATTTTTGCTCCCATTGAATTGAGCATTTTGCATAGTTGTAATAGGTATGGTTCGCATGCTGCGTTAAAGATAGTGGTTTGTCCTTTTGCCATTACTGCTGCCATAACGATGTTTGCTGTTCCTGTAACGGATGCTTCGTCCAATAGCATGTAACATCCTGTGAGTTTATCGCCTTTTACTTGATATGCTTTTGTGTCAAAGTTATAATTGAAACTTGCTCCGAGTTTTTCAAATCCTGTAAAGTGTGTGTCTAAACGTCTTCGTCCTATTTTATCTCCTCCTGGTGTGGGGATGTATGCTTCTTTGAATCTTGCAAGCATTGGTCCTACAAGCATTATTGAACCTCTTAGGGATGCTGCCATTTGAGAGTAACGTTCGGTGTAGATTCTGCTTATATCAACTCTGTTTGCTTGAAAACTATATGATTCTTTACCAAGTTTATTTATTGTAACTCCAAGGTATTCTAATAATTCAATGAGTTTGTTTACGTCTCTAATGTTTGGAACGTTATTTATAATTACTTCTTCATCGGTTAAAAGGGTAGCACAAATTACTTGTAATGCTTCGTTTTTTGCTCCTTGTGGTGTGATTTCTCCACTTAGTGGTTGTCCGCCTATTATTTCAAATGAACTCATAATTTATAGATTTAATTTTTCTTTTGATGTTTGTTTTTGTTATTGTTGTTTTGTTTTTGTTTTTGATTGTTTTTCTTTTTTTGATTATTGTTGCTTAGTAGTCGTTTTGTAGAGTGTAAGCGAAAATCTTCTTGTAGTTTTAATTGTCCGTGTGATAGTTGTTCAAAGTGAGAGAGTATCATTTCATCATCGCATGAGTTTATATTCCATTGTAGATATGATTTCTTTAGTTGTTGTGCAATCATTTCTATTAGGATTTGTTTTTCTTCTCCTTCAGGCATTTCTATTACTTTATCAATCATATTTTCAATGTTTTTGCCGTATGGACGAAAACGTATTTTTGAGTTTTTGTAGTTTAGTTTATCGGGTTTTTGATTTTGTTGTTCAGGAGTTGGTTTTTCATAAGGACAATCGACATCTAATTTGTAGTCTGCCATTATATGCAAGTGATCCCATAAAGTTCTTTTGTAATCTGCCATTTCTTTGCAGTTGGGATTTACTTGTGACATTGTTTGTATTATGATTTTTGCGTATGTATTGCGTTTTTCTTTATCTTCAATAGTTAAGGCGTAATCAACCATTTTTTGTAAATTACGTCCATATTCTGGTATTTCTAATTTCTTTCGGTTAACGTTATATTCCATGTCTATATTTCTTTCAATTTTGCAAACTTCAATACAAGAGTTTTCTTTCCTTCTTTTATAAAATCAACAACTGCTCTTTTATCTTCATATTCGTTGTCAATACTAAGAACAATTCCTTTTCCAAATTTGTCATGATATACATTCATTCCTATTTGAAGATTATTAGGGTCGATTAGATTACCTTGGTTAATGTTTGCTTGTCTTGTTATTACATTGTTTTTTAAACTTGTTATAGGTAAAGGTTTCTTTTCTTTTTTTACAAATGAAGTTGTAGTAGTGGTTGATGATTGAAAACTTGTAGGTAATGGTTTCTTTTGTACAAATCCACTATCAATATATTTACTATCTATTTCATTTACAAATCTACTTTTTTCAGAGAAAATAATTTGTCCATATTTATAACGCATAGTAGCGGCGGTAAGAGTAAGAGTAAGTTTTGCTCTTGTCATTGCTACATAGAAAAGTCTTCGTTCTTCCTCTGTTTCTCTTTTAGAGGTAAGAGCAAGTGTAGAAGGGAAAAGATTTTCTTCCATTCCAACTATAAATACGTTATCAAATTCTAATCCCTTTGAGGAGTGAATAGTCATTAAAACTACACAATTAGGATTTTCATCCATAGTGTCTGTTTCGCTAAAAAGAGAAATTTGTTGTAAGAATACATCTAATGATTTACTATTTGTAGATATTTCTTCTCCTGTTGCTTCATCTAAAATTGCTTCCTCTTCGTTCTCTATAAAGGATTGTAAACTATTAACTAATTCTTCTATATTATTTATTCTATCGCTATTCTCTGCAGTGTTTTCTTCTTTTAGTGCTTCCTTAATTCTACAAGTGCGAACGATTTCTTCTCCTAATTCAAAGGCGTCTTTATTGTAAAGATTTGCACTAAATGCTCTAATGTAGTCGCAAAAAGCAAGGAGTTTGTTTTGTGTAGAAGAGTTAATGTTATAGGTACTTAGATTTACTTGATAAATTGTTTCAAAAAATGATAGATTATTCTCGGCCGCTGCTATTTTTAAACGAGAAAGAGTTGTTTGTCCTATTCCACGAGCAGGGTAGTTTATTATTCTTTCAAATGCTTCGTTATCTCTATTATTAACAACTAATCTGAAATAACCTAAAACGTTTTTGATTTCGGCACGTGAGTAGAAAGAAATGCCACCAAAAATTTTGTAAGGAATGTTTTTTAATCTTAAAGCATCTTCAAAAGCACGTGATTGTGCATTTGTTCGGTATAAAATAGCGTAATTTCCATAGTTTTTTTCTTCCTCTAATGATATTCTTTCTCTTATTTTATTGCAAACGTATTCTGCTTCTTCTCTATCGGAGTTTAAGGTTTTGAAAACTATTTTTTCTCCCTCAGGGTTTGCAGTCCAAATAGTCTTTTTTATTTGTTCAACATTTTTATCAATAACAGAGTTTGCTGCATTTACAATATTTTGACAACTTCTATAATTTTCCTCTAATTTAAAAGTATATGCATCGGGGTAGTCTTTTCTAAAATTAAGTATGTTTTGAATATTTGCACCACGAAAGGCATAAATACTTTGTGCATCATCACCTACAACACAAATATTCTTATACTTCTCTGCTAAAATCTTAATTATTTTATATTGAGCGTGATTTGTGTCTTGATACTCATCAACTAATATGTATTTGAAGCGATTTTGATATTTTTGAGCAACGTCGGGACAAGAGCAAAGTAGGGTATAGGTATTGAAAAGCAAGTCATCAAAATCCATTGCCATATTTTTTCTTAGTCTTGCATTGTATTCGTGGAATATTCTTCCAATTTCGGGCTTTCCTGCAATGTTATCTTCCGTGAAATAGGTGTTATCTGCCAAGTATTCTTCCGAAGAAATAAGACTACTCTTTGCTTTTGAAATTCTATCTAAAACAAAAGATGAATTATACACCTTTTCATCTAATGAAAAGTCCTTTACAATGTTTTTTATTAAAGATTTACTATCGGCGGTGTCGTAAACCGAAAAATTGCGAATATAACCTATTCTTTCACATTCTATTCTTAATATTTTCATAAACACGGAATGGAACGTTCCTATCATCATTCCCTTTGACCTATTGCCAATTAAGGAAACAATTCTTTCGTCCATTTCTTTTGCTGCTTTGTTTGTGAAGGTCAAAACCATAATAGCGTAAGGTGATACACCATGTTCCAATAGGTTTGCTACTCTATAAGTGAGCGTACGAGTCTTTCCTGACCCTGCTCCTGCAATAATCATAACCGCACCTTCGATTTGAGAAGCCGCTTGTCTTTGTTCTGAATTTAATCCGTCTAATAGCATTGTTTAGAGTGCTTATTCTTTTTTTCGCAAAGGTACAAAGAAATTTTCAAAGAAGAAGATAAACAATAGAATAATGAGAGCGGAAATTATTAACAAAGGTTGTTGTGAGAAAGTTGAAGTATCTTGTGAACTTATTTCTTCTTTTGAGTAGAGAAAATAGAAAAGACAAACCGTAAAGTTGTTGATAAAATGACAAATTATAGGAATGATTAGATTTTTTGAACAAACAAATAGATAACCAAGTAAAATAGATAGGAAAAAGCGAGGAAGGAATGCAAATATCTCAAAGTGCATCAAGGAAAAGAATGCAGAGGTTAAAAGAATTGCTACAAAAGTATTTTTACATAAGTCTTTAAGGTAGTTTTGTATTACGCCTCTAAAAAATAATTCTTCCACAATGGCGGGAATCATAGCTAAAACAAAACTTATAGCAAGAAATCCTCCAAAGGAATCGCTTGTTAATAGATATTCGCTTTCTTTTTCCGAAAGAGCTTGTATTTGTCGGAAAATTTCTTCTCCCTCAAAGTGTAGGTTATTATTCCATGATAGAAATAAATCATTAAGAGGAATACTTGCAATAGGGATTATGATTGCCCAAATAAGCCAGCGTTTGTTTTTTATTGTGGAGAAATTTGTTTTAAAGTCTTTTGTAAAGAGCCAAGTGCAAAGCAATGAGGGTAATCCAAACATTACAAGTGAGCCAATTGCTTGTATGCACAACTTTCCTGAATGTGTGAGAGCGAAATCGGGCGATAAATATTTGAAAAATGACATTAAAAGCGATGCGAAAGAAATTGATGTCATTAAAATAGCGATTGACATCAATATTTTTACCGTTGGTGAGGATTCTTTTGTAAGTAATTTCATTGATTTAAAGATTTAATTAAGTACCCTTGGCGGGATTCGAACCCACAACGCCAGAACCGGAATCTGATATTTTATCCAATTGAACTACAAGGGCAATTTTATAGCCATTTTCTTTTTTTGAAATAAATGAAGAAAGCAATTACTATAATGAGCATTGCTATTACAATTCCAATAAATATGAAAGGTGATTTTTGGAAAGGTAATACCACATTCATTCCATAGATTGAGGAGACCACGGTAAGAGGGAGCATAATGGTCGAAAGGAAAGTGAGCACTTTCATTATCTCATTTGTTTTATTTGTTTGGAGTGAATCAAAGGTTTTACTCAACCCCTCAATCAATTCTCCGTAGTCTTCGACCAAGTCAAACATCTTTTGATATTGGTCTAAGATATTTCCCCAATAGTCTTCCATATCTTCGGCATATCCTTTGATGCCCCCGCTTTCAAACTTGTGAAAGACTTTTATTTGTGGTTTAAATGTGGTGTTTAGCAAGATAATATTCTTTCTTGTTAAACTTAGGTGTTCAATTACTTTTTGTGGTTTTTTTGTAAATATGTCATAGTTTATGCTATCCACCTCGCTACCAATTCTTAGAATGAGTGTGTAGGTTTCAACCATAAGTCTATCTAATATATTATAAAGTAGGGCATCGGAAGATGTACCTATTTTTTCTATTGTATCGTGTTCATCTTTGCTTGAAGTGCCTGAGTTATAGCGTTGCATCATTTCTTGGGTTTGTTTAAAGAGATTTTTTACAGCCCAATGACTTCGTCCTATTGTAATGATGTAATCTTTTCCCCAGAATATTTTTACTTCCTTCATTCTAATGAATTTATTGCTTTTATCAAGGTATGGGAAATGCAATATAAGGAAATAATAATCGTCGTATTCGTCTATTTTTGGTCGTTGATTGATTGCACGACAGTCTTCAATATCTAAGGGGTGAAAAGCATAAGTATCTAATAGGTAGGTATAGTCTTCTTCCTCAGGATTAAGGATATGTAGCCATTGTAATTCGTCAAAATTTATAGTTTCAATCATTTTTCACCTCCTTTCTTTCAAAATCTTTGCAAAGGTAAGAATAAAACTTGAAAAATCAAAGAAACAAAAAAATAAAACCAAGAAATAATTTTTTAAAACCAAGAAATAATTTTTTAAAATCAAGAAATAATTTTCTGAAATCAAATAAAAAATGAACGCTATTTGATAAATAAGTGTTACTTTTGTAAATCAAATAAAAAAATATCGTTATGAAGAGTATAAAAAATGTAAATTTTGCAGGCAAGAAAGCCTTGGTGAGAGTTGATTTCAATGTTCCTATTGATAAAGGACAAATAACCGATGATACAAGAATAAGAGAAGCTTTACCAACAATTGAAAAACTTCTTAGCGATGGTGCATCAGTTATCCTAATGGCACACTTTGGAAGACCTAAAAAAGGAGGTTTTGAACCAGAGTTAAGCCTAAAACCAGTGGTTGATTATTTGTCAAAAATGATAAATAAACCCGTTGCATTTACTCAAAGTTTGGATTTTAAAGACATAAAGGCATTGGCAGATGAATTAAAATCTGGCGATGTTATGATGATAGAAAACATACGTTTTTATCAAGGAGAAACTAAGGGAGATGAACAATTAGCAAAAAATCTTAGTGAATTAGGCGATTGTTATGTAAATGACGCTTTTGGAGCGGCACACAGAGAGCATTCTTCAACCGCTACAATAGCACGTTTCTTTCCAAATGATAAGTATTTTGGACTTTTAATGGAAAATGAAATAGTAAACTTAAATCGTTTAATGTCCTCACCAAACAAACCTTTTACAGCAATAATTGGAGGTAGTAAAATATCATCAAAAATCGATGTAATACATAATCTTTTACCATTGGTAGATAACTTAATTATTGGAGGTGGAATGAGTTATACATTTGCAAAAGCAAGAGGAAAAAGAATAGGTAACTCAATTTGTGAAGACGATAAAATGCAAGTAGCACTTGACCTTATAGAAGAGGCAAAAAACAAAGGTGTAAACCTATATTTGCCTATTGATATAATGGCGGGAGATGCTTTTTCAAACGATTGCAACGTGAAATATTGCCCAGAAGTTGATATACCAGATGGTTGGGAAGGTATGGATGCAGGAGAAAAAACAAGAGAGTTATTTAGAGAAGTTATATTGAAATCTCAAACAATTCTTTGGAATGGACCTGTTGGTGTCTTTGAGTTTGAAACCTTTGCAAAAGGAACAGACGCAATAGCAAAAGCAGTAGCAGAGGCAACAGATAAAGGAGCATTCTCTGCAGTTGGAGGAGGAGATTCGGTTTCAGCAATAAATAAATCAGGATTTGCAGATAAGATTTCGTATATTTCAACAGGTGGAGGAGCGATGTTAGAATTTTTGGAAGGAAAGACATTGCCGGGAATTAAAGCAATAATGGATTAAGACAAAGAAAAGAAATGAGAAAAATAGCGTTAATAACAGGAGCAACCTCAGGCATAGGAAAAGCTTGTGCAATTAAATTTGCTCAAAACAATTATGATATAATAATCACAGGACGAAGAAAAGAACGTCTTGAAGATTTAGAAAAAGAATTAAGAGTATTTGGAGCAGATGTATTGAGTTTAAACTTTGATGTAAGAAATAATCAAGAAGTAGAACAATATTTAGGTAATCTTTCAGGCAAATGGCAAGATATAGATTTGCTTATCAATAATGCAGGACTTGCAGCAGGAAAAGAACCAATAATAGAGGGAAGTCTTGATGATTGGGAAAGAATGATAGATACAAATGTTAAGGGTTTGCTTTATGTAAGTAAGATTGTTTTAAATCTTATGTGTAAACGACAAAAAGGACACGTAGTTAATATTTGTTCTATTGCAGGTAAGCAAGTTTATTCCGATGGAAATGTTTATTGTGCAAGCAAACACGCCGTTGATGCATTAAGTCTTGCAATGAGAATAGATTGTTTGAAATATGGAATAAAGGTTACAAACATTTGTCCGGGAGCTGTGGAAACTGAATTCTCAATCGTAAGATTCCATGGTAATAAAGAACAAGCAGATGCTACATACAAAGGATTTACACCATTGACAGGGGAGGATATAGCAGAAACAATTTATTATTGTGCTACACTTCCATCACATGTTTGCATAAACGACCTAACTATTATGCCAACAGCACAAGCCGATTCTTCACACTTCTTTAAACAATAACTATGTACGATAGAATAATTGATAAAGATAATCCTAATTCAGCATTAAAAGTGCAGGCAGCCCTTTCAGAGCAGCCTGCACAAGTTAATAAGGAATACGTTTTTAAATTAAAAAAACGTAAAGAATTAAGTGTTGATGAATTTGTTGATGGAATACTTAAACAAAATCGTATAATTCTTTCACAAGCAATTACACTTGTAGAAAGCAATCGTATTGACCATCAACAAAAAGCACAACAAATAATAGAGAGATGTTTACCTTATGCAGGCAAAAGCATAAGAGTAGGAATTACAGGAGTGCCGGGCGTTGGAAAAAGTACGACAATAGAAGCACTTGGAGTGAAACTAACCTCTATGGGACACAAATTAGCTGTACTTGCAATAGATCCTACAAGTGAAAAAACAAAAGGAAGTATTCTTGGAGATAAAACACGAATGGAAACCCTTGCAAACGATCCTAATGCCTTTATTCGTCCGAGTCCATCGGCAGGAAGTCTTGGAGGGGTAGCAAGAAAGACAAGAGAAATTATTATTTTATGTGAAGCAGCAGGCTTTGATGTTGTTTTAGTTGAAACAGTGGGAGTAGGTCAAAGTGAAGTTGTTGCACATTCTATGGTAGATTTCTTCCTATTACTTCAACTTGCAAATGCGGGAGATGAATTACAAGGAATAAAACGTGGAATTATGGAGATGGCAGATGCGATTTCTATCAACAAAGCAGAGTTAGATCCTACTCGTGCAGGATTAGCGGCAACTCAATATCGCAATGCATTAAGTCTTTTCCCACATAATGAAAACGGTTGGAAGCCTGTTGTTTTTACATCCTCGGCTTATACAGGAGATGGTATAGATAAGATTTGGGAAACAATAATGGATTACGTTGTTTTAACAAAATCCAACGGTCATTTCCACAAAAAGAGAAATGAACAAAACCTTCGTATTCTTTCCGAAACAATAAACGCTACTTTAACAGAGAAATTCTACTCTAATGAAAAAATTCAACAAGGTTTAGAAAAGGTTAAAACCGATATTATAGAAGATAAAATTTCGGCATATATAGCAGCACAAAACCTTATAGATGAATATTTTAATGAAATACGCAAATAATATTTAAAACTTATGAAAAAATTAATTTTTTTCTTTGCTTTATTTTTTTCTTTCACTGCTTGCTCAGTTTTAAATAAAGATATGGAAAATCAAAATAAAGAAAATGAACAACAAACGGTCTTTGGAGTTGAGTGGAAGTTGAAAAAACTTGGAAGTAAGGAAATGAAATATTCAGATGAAAATGAAACAATAACTCTTTTGATGACTTGTGAACCTGAAAACGTTAGTGGATTTTCGGCATGTAATCGTTACTTTGGAAAATTTACTTACAAAAAAGGTAAACTTATCTTTAAAGATATGGCATCTACCGCAATGATGTGTCCGAATCAAACAATGGATTTAGAAAGACGTTATCTTATGCAATTAGATAAAGTGAATAATTTTATGGTTGATGAAGATGGACAATTGCTTTTAAGAAAAGATGAAAAAGTATTGTTGATTTTTGCTCAATAAAATAGATGCAGACATTATTTTGTCAAGTTTTATTACCATTACACTTACCAAGCGGTTTCACTTACCGAATACCGCTTGAATTGTATGATAAAGTAAAGGTAGGAGTAAGGGTAGCGGTTCAATTTGGCAAAAAGAAAATTTATAGTGGAATAGTTGCACAAATCCATGATAGAGTACCCGAGATATCAAGTGTGAAATACATACTTGATATCATTGATTCATCGCCTATAATCAACGAAAAAACACTTTCTTTCTACAATTGGATTGCATCTTATTATATGTGTTATGTAGGAGATGTGATAAGTGCAGGAATGCCAGCTTTACTTAGATTGAGAAGTGAAAGTAAACTTGTAGTATCAGAGGAATTTAGTGCAGAGGTTGATAAACTTACTTCAAGACAATTAGAAATTTTAAATATAGTTGATGAAAAGGTTAGTATATCTATTGATGAGATAAGCAATAGGTTTTCGGAAAAAGGAATATTGCCTGAAATCACAAAAATGGTTAATGAGAAGATTTTGGCAATTGATGAACAACTTGAAGAGAAATATAAACCTAAATTAAATCCATATATAGTTCTTTCTTCGGAGTATGACACGCCTGAAAAGAAAGCGGATTTAATTCAAAATTTAAGTTCAAAGAAAACGACGGAAAATCAACTTCAAACCTTTCTTCTTTTTTTAAGCGAATCGCAAGGAAAAGCTGTGGTGGAGAAATCCTCTTTTCAAAAAAAATGTAATAAAAGCTCACTTCAAACTCTTTTGAAAAAACAAGTTTTTGAAATAAAGTATCTTGTACATTCACGCTTAAAAGAAAGCGAGTCTTGTTGTGAAACAAGTGATATTACACTTAGTCAAGCACAACAAACAGCCTTTGATTCAATCTTAAAATCGTGGGAAAGATTTGACGTTACTCTTTTGCATGGTGTAACAGGTAGTGGAAAAACAGAGATTTATATCAAACTAATTGAAAAAACAATTCGAGAAGGAAAACAAGTTCTTTATCTTTTGCCTGAAATTGCTCTAAGTATTCAATTACTTTCTCGTTTAGAAAAGTATTTTGGAGATAAGATAGGCATATATCATTCACGTTTTTCAAAGGAAGAAAGAGTTGAAATATGGAATAAGGTAAAGGATGTAGATAAAGAAAAACGCTATCAAATAATAATTGGTTCAAGAGCATCGCTTTTTTTGCCTTTTTCGGAATTAGGGTTAATTATTGTAGATGAAGAACACGATGGAGGTTATAAACAAAGAGAACCTGCACCACGTTACAATGCAAGAGATGCAGCAATATATCTTGCAACTCTTCATAAATCAAAAGTTCTTTTAGGTTCGGCAACACCTTCATTGGAAACCTACTTCAATACTCAAATAGAAAAATACGGATATGTTTCTTTAAATGAGCGTTATTTGAATACTCCTATGCCAAGAATTGAGATAGCAAATATGAAAGAGGATTATATCAATAAGAGAAATTATTCTATTTTTTCGTCTTTGCTATATGATAGAATTATTCAAACTCTCAATAATCATAAACAAGTAATTATTTTTAAGAATCAAAGAGGTTATGCCTCTAATATTAGATGTGAGGTTTGTGGTTGGGTAGCAAAGTGTCTTAATTGTGATGTTTCTTTGACTTATCATAAGCAATGGAATAGTCTTAATTGTCATTATTGTGGATTAAACTTGCCTTTGTATAGCGAATGTCCTGAGTGTCATAGTCATTCTCTTGTTCAATCGGGTAATGGTAGTGAAAAAATTGAGGAAGAAATTCTTAGATTTTTCCCTAATGCAATGGTGAAACGTATGGATTTAGATACAACTCGCAAAAAGAATGATTATTTAGAGATTATTCAAGATTTTGAGAAAGGAAATATAGACATACTTTGTGGAACACAAATAATTACAAAAGGATTAGACTTTTCTAATGTGGGATTGGTAGGAGTGATAGATGCAGATTCTCTTTTGTATTATCCTGATTTTAGAGCATACGAAAGATGTTTTGATTTGCTTACACAAGTTGCAGGAAGGGCAGGAAGATTAAAAGAAAAAGGAGCGGTAGTAATTCAATCGTTTAATCCCAATCATCAAATATTCAAAGAAGTGTTGAATTATGATTACGCTTCAATGTATAAAAATCAAATAGTTGAAAGAAAACTTTTCTCTTATCCTCCGTTTGTTTACTTAACTAAGATATTATTTCAATCAAAAGATAAGGATGTTTTAGATTCCTTGTGTCAAGAGTATTCAAATGAAATAAGAAAGATATTTGCTCAAAGAATCTTAGGACCAGAATATCCTCCTATTTATAGGGTTAAGGGAATGTATCAAAAACAATTTATCTTAAAATTAGAAAAAACCATTTCCTATACACAAGCGAAAAAGTTGATAATGCAACTTAATGAAGAAATATTGAGTAAAAAAGAATACAAACAAGTAAGAGTAATAGTAGATGTCGATACTTATTAAATAATTTCTTAATTTTGCACTATGAAAAAGACTTTATTATTTTTATGCCTTTCGCTTTTTGTAAGCATATCGCATTCGCAAGATATAATGCTTCAAAATGCTGAACAAGAATTGTCTTCTTTAATGAATGTTATGTTCTTTTCAAAAGATGATAATGAAAGATTTAATGCTAATGAAAAGTTTATTAACATTTTAGACAATGTATTGGAGTATCAAAATAGTTTTGATTATCCTTTTAATGGTTTAGATAAGATAAGTATTCTTACATCTTCGGACAAAAGATTTAAGATATTTACTTGGGCGATTTTTTCTAATGAAGGGAATTATGATAATTTCGGAATGATTCAAGCACGAAACGAAAACACAGAGGAATATGAGATATATCGCCTTTATGATAGGAGCGAAGATGTTTTTTCTCCAGAGGAGGCAAAACTAACTGATACTTCTTGGTTTGGAGCGGTTTACTACGATTTGATTACAACAAAAAACGAAAACATAACTTATTATACACTTCTTGGGTGGGATGGAAAGGATATTTACTCCAAAAGAAAAATCATTGAACCAATAACCTTTAAACGAAATTCGGGAAGACCAAGTTTTGGAGCCTCTATTTTTCATAAAGAAAAACAATTAAAACGTATGATATTTGAGTATGCACCTACCGCTTCATTTAATTTAAAATGGGATAATCAATATCACACCGAAGGAGGAGTGAAAAAAGCAAAACAAAAAGGATTGAAAAAAAATAGACCTTTTGAAACAGAAGAGGTAAAGGTGGAAAAAACTCAAATGATACTTTATGACGAATTAGAACCTATGCACGATGGTTTGGGAATGGTTAAAAATCTAAGCGTTCCTTCGGGAAAAGTCGTGGGATTGAAATTTGAGAGGGGCAAATGGAGAAAAGTAGAAAACTTAATTCCTCGTAATTCTAAGAAAAAGAACGAAATAGATGTGAATAATTATAATTTTAACAAAGAAAAACGACTCTATTAGGTAAGGTTTTAACAAAATAGATGTCTATAATAAGAAAAAAGGATTATTTTATGAAGAAGTATTTATTTTTAGTAGCATTATTAAGTGTATCATTCGGTGCTTTGTCGCAAAAAATCACAGGAGTGGTTTACGATAGCAAGTCAAAAGAAACTCTACCCTCAGCAAATATTTATTGGTTACAAGGAGGTGGAGGAACAATCTCTGATATTGATGGTAATTTCTCAATAGAAAAAAAGAAATCTAATCAAACCAAATTGATATTTTCTTTCACCGGTTATGCTAATGATACCATTGAAATTAAAAATCAAACAAATCTCAAAGTCTATCTTAAACAAACAGGTACAACTCTTTCAACCTTTGAGGTAAAAGAAAGAATGAAAAGTAGTTTCCTTTCAAAGACTTCGTTAGAAAATAAAGAAATTATTTCGGGAGAAGGATTAAAACACTTAGCATGTTGTAATCTTGGAGAAAGTTTTGAAAACTCAGCATCGGTTGATGTAGGTTATTCTGACGCTGTTTCAGGTAGTAAACAAATTCAATTATTAGGACTTACAGGTGTTTATTCTCAAATCCTTTTAGAAAATATGCCTTTCCTTAGAGGACTTTCCGCTCCTTTTGGACTTTCATACGTTCCAGGCAATTGGATGGAAAGCATATCAATTAGTAAAGGTGTTGCAACAGTTAAGCACGGTTACGAAACAATTACAGGAATTATAGATTTGGAATATGACAAACCTCACAAAGCAGATTTGTTTTCTTTTAACGCTTATATGAATAATGAATTGAAAACAGAGTTTAACGTAAAGGCAAATAGAATTATAAACGATAATTTAGCAACAGGTTTGTTCGTTTATGGAACTTACAATGGTTTTAAATCATTTGACCACTTAGGAAATAATGGAAAAGGAGATGGATTTAGAGATTATCCTTCTCAAACACAAATTAACGTAGCAAATCGTTGGAATTATGAAGTTCATGATGGACTTTGCTCTCAAACCTTAATCAACTACACTCACGAAGATCGTTTGGGTGGACAAATGGCGTTCACAAAAGATATGGAAGGTAGTGAATCTATCTATGGATTAGGAGGAACAGTTGATAGAGTACATTTCTTTACAAAGAATGGAGCACCTATTGGAAATACATCTTCATTTGGAACACAACTTTCAGCAACTTATTTCAAGCAAGATGCCTTTTATGGACTTTCTAATTACGAAGGCGTAGAAACAGATGTGTATGCAAACGCTCTTGTAAATGCTATGGTTCGTGGGGGACACAATGTGGACTTTGGAGCAAGTTTTCGTTATACTGATTTAGAAGAAAATCTTTACTCAACCCCATATATTGGAGCAAATCAATTTATTTCTAATCTTCAAGAAGGAGATTTGAGAGCGAACTTCATAAAAGAAGAAATTGTACCAGGAGTTTTCGGACAATTTAACTTTATTTATGACAAAATCTTTGTAGCAACAGCAGGTGTTCGTTACGACTATAACTCTCATTACAATAAACATATAATTACTCCAAGACTTCATTTTCGTTGGAAGATAACAGACGATTTAATATTTAGAGGAGCAGCAGGAAAAGGATTTCGTTCAGCAAATCTAATAGCAGATAATTTTGGAATTTTAGCATCTTCAAGAGATATAATCATAAATGAAGTTTTAGACATGGAAGAAGCATACAACGCAGGAGTTAATCTTTCTTATTCTTTACCTCTTGGAGATGATAGAGAAATGTCAATTGCGTTGGATTACTATCACACTAATTTTGTAAATCAAGTAGTAATGGATTTAGACCAAGATGCAAATCAAGTACATTTCTACAATCTTGATGGAAAAAGTTATTCTAATGCCGCTCAATTAGATGTTAATATAGAACCATTTACAGGATTTAATATTACTTTGGCAGGAAGATATAACGATGTACAAACAACCTATCATGGAGTATTGATGGAAAAACCATACGTTTCAAAATGGAAAGGATTAGTAGTGCTTTCTTATAAGACAAAGTATGATAAATGGATGTTTGATTTAACAACACAATTCAATGGCAAACAAAGAATCCCTCTAAACGTTGGGGCGAAACAAGGATATGCCGATCCATATATATATATGTTAGGACAAATCACAAGAAAATTCAAAAATCTTGATGTATATGTAGGAGTAGAAAACCTTACAAACCACACACAAGAAATCCCTGTAATAGGAATAGATGAAATGTTCTCAAAACAATTTGACGCATCAGTAGTTTACGCACCTGTAATGGGACGATTGATTTACGCAGGCATTCGTTGGAATATTCAATAATAAAAAATAAATTAAAAAATGAAGAAGTTTTTTTTAGTAGCCATTATGGCAGTTTTTGCTTTCTCTATTGCAAATGCACAAGAGCAAGCAGTAGCGGAAGAACAAACAGTTCAAATCTCTTTACCAAAGTATTGTTGTAGCGAAAGCGATGCTTTGATAGAAAAAACCTTAGCATACGAAAAAGGAGTTGAAAGTTTTCAATTAAATCCTATTACAAAATCAGTATTAGTTACTTTCAAAACAAAGAAAACTAATCAAATGAAAATTGAAAAAGCATTAGCAAAAGCAGGTTTTGAAACACCAAATTTCCAAGCAAATGAAAGAGCAGTAGCAAAACTACCTACATGTTGCAAAAACACAGCAAGAGGATTAGAATCAGGTTGCGGACATCATCACGGACATGACCACAATCATGATCACAATCACGACCACCAACATGGCGAGGATTGTAATCATGATCACCAACACTAAAACTACTCTTCGCTAACTGCATCAGGACAATATTCCTTTTGAGAATTAAGAGCCGATTCACAGCCTGCATCTATTGAGATTTGAAAATAGTTGCAGGCTGTTTCCTTTTCATCTATCTTTAAATAACACAATCCTAAAACATGCGTAATATCTCCAAAGTTTGGATTAAGTAAATACGCCTCTTTTAAATATTTGATAGCAGTTTTATATTTCCTATTTTCAAAATACAAACGTCCTAAATTATAATAAGAATCACTTTGATAAGGTTCTTTTCTAATAGAAAGTTTATAGTACTCCATTGCTTTATCTCTAAAACCATTATGTTCGTATGCTAAACCAATATTATTGTGAATGTACTCTAATTTCGGATTTATCTTTATTGCGGTTTGAAAATCAAAAAGAGCATCAGCATGTCTTTCTAAGTTAGTGTAAACAATCCCTCGTTGATTGTAATATTCCCCAATCGTATCGCACATCTCAATAGCAGTATTCAAATCAAATAAAGCATCTTCATATTGCAAAACATAGTTAAAACACACACCTCTTAAAAAATAATATTCCGCCTTTATATCCTTTCTTAACGCAATATTAAAATCCTCAATTGCTCCAAAATAATCCTTTTCAAACCCCTTTGCCTTACCACGTCTTGCATATAATTCCGCCGATTTTTCTCCTAAATCTTCCGCTTGATAAAAATAAGAAATAGAAGATAAATACTCACTTTGCTCACTCTTTATAATCCCCATTAAAAAAGAAGATAATGCAGTAGGTTCTTTATCAATAAAATTCACTAACTTATTATAAGCATTAGTATTCTCCTTTGCTTGAAAATAAAAATAAGCACTAATCATATCATACATAGTCTTATCCTCCTCTTCATCTAATCCTACTATATAATTTTCTACAAACTTCGCCAATTCACTCAAATCCCTTTTATTAAGTATTGCAATAGTATTGAAAAACACCTTTTCTCCATTCTCAAACAAAGAAACAATTCTTTCCATAGCCTCCTCCTTTTTCTCCACCTGCTCAATCATATAATAAGAGCTTAAAATCTCACTCAAATTACTTTCAACACCTTCCTCCTCCACAACTCCAAGACAAGATTTCGCCTCCTTATGTAAACCAACCTTATAATAACAATACGCCTTCTTAGGAAAAAGACTCCAAGCCGTATCAATATCAATTTTTTCTAAACTCTCAATATAAGAAATAGCAGACATATAATTATTAGAATCAATCTTTGCTTGAACAACATCAATAGCATAAAACCGATTTTGAGAAAAACCAATAACTAAACTTAAAAGAAAAATAACAAGACAAAGTGTTTTTTTCATAAAACTAACTCTTGGCAACCATCCCTAATAATTTCAATCTCTCCCTCAACACATTTAACAACAGTAGAAGACTCAAACTTTAAATCACCTCCACAAACAATAGCCTCAACTCTATATCCCCATTCATCTCTTATCAATTCAGAGTCAGTATATTGTTCAAAATCTCTATCATTCATAGGAATACTACTCACAAGCAAAGGCCTACCTAAACATCTTACAACCTCCAAACTAAAATCACAATAAGGAATTCTAATACCAATACATTTCTTTTTATTTTGGAAAATCTTAGGCACAAGATTACTTGCTTCAAACACAAAAGTAAAAGCACCAGGAGTGTTATTTTTTAAAAGCCTAAAATATTCGTTAGAAATAGGTTTCGTATAAGAAGAAGCCATGCTAATATCCTCGCAAATAATAGAGAAATCAGATTTTTCGAGCTTTTTACCCTTTAAATCAGCCAACTTTCTTGCACCCTTAACCGAATTAACATCACAAGCAAAAGCATAAAACGTATCAGTAGGAATTATAACAACACCATCATTTTCAATAATATTAACTATTGAATGAACAACCTTATCATCAAAACCATTATTATAAATAGGGAAAAACATAAAACATTGAAAAAAAATGAAAGTGCCCGGGACAAGACTTGAACTTGCACGTCAAAACTGACACCACCCCCTCAAAGTGGCGTGTCTACCAATTCCACCACCCGGGCATTAGCGTTTGCAAAGGTATGAAAAAAAATTAAACTAACAAGACTAAGATAAGTTTTTTTAAAACGCTGCTTCGTGAAAATAAATGAAAGAATTATAAAAATAAGTGAAAGAAAAAAAGTTGATTTTTTTAGGTTTTATACAATTTTTCTAAATCTTATATCGTTTAACATATCAAGTATAATTTTTATTTAACGAGAGAAAAATGAAAAGAATAGGTTTATTTCTGTGTTTGATAATAGCGATTACTTCAATCCTTTCGGCACAGAATGTTATAGATGCAAAAAAAATGTCGAAACATTTATTGGAGATAACCTCTTGCAAAGATGTAAAAACTAATCGTAATATTAAGGTTTTGGTTTCGTTGAATGTGCAATGTGATGCGAATAGTTTTTTTGCTAATCACAATTGCAAAGTGATTGATAGCATTGGAAGAATATACATTGTTAATATTCCTTTAAATAAAGTAGGAGAATTGTCGCTCAATGATACTATTCAACGCCTTGAAGCAGACGTATGCCAAAGCCTGCAATGAATGTTACTCCTCAACAAGTGAATGCTTCAAATGTTTATACGGGTTCTGCTTTGCCACAAGCATATACAGGTGCGGGAGTTGTGGCTGGTGTGTTTGATTGTTATTATGATTTTACTCACCCTGCTTTTTATGATGCTGAGGGCAATCTTCGTATAAAGTATTATTATGATTTTCATTGGCAAAATGAAGATGGAACTTTTGGATATGCGATAGAAAATTCGGAAGATATTGCAAATTTGCAACATTCTCAAAATACACGCAATGGCATTCACGGTACGCACGTTGCAGGTATTATGGCTGGTTCGTCAGTTGAAGGACTACAAGGAATGGCTCCTGAATCTGACATATATTTAGCGGATTTTAATTCGGATCGTGAGCAATTTGATAATCCAGACGAGAATACTTCGGCTACGGCTGTGCTTGGTTTTAAATATATTTTTGATAAAGCAGAAGAGGAAGGAAAGTCTTGTGTTGTGAATTTCAGTAGTTGTGAGAGTATGATGCTGACTTCTCAACGTATTCTTGAAAGTGAGGCATTGAATGCTTTGACAGGACCGGGGCGAATCATAGTTGTTGCCGCTGGTAATGACGGCGAGCGTGCTTGTTATTTAGAAAAAAGAGCAGAAGACCTGCAAGCAGGAGCAGGAATAGTAAGCGGTATTCACGGCGGTGGCTCTATTGATATTGAACTTGTAACACCGGGTAATCAATTTGTGCGTTTTGATTTCCTGGGTAATGGACTTTCTGGTGCAGGTATAGAAGGCACGATTACTTTTAATACAGATAGCA
This sequence comes from uncultured Bacteroidales bacterium, assembly GCA_937876865.1. GTDB lineage: Bacteria > Bacteroidota > Bacteroidia > Bacteroidales > P3 > Onthomorpha. The sequence goes on from CALEFF010000008.1 coordinate 33,143, forward strand.
TTACCGATGAAGGAAAGACTTATACAACAACCGTTTCTATGGGAGAAATTGTGCTTGATGTTTCAATTAATCCTTTTCAAGACCCAAGAGGTACAGTCTATTCCATAAAAGGTACTATGCCAAATGAGTTATATCTTATGTTTTGTGGAGCAACAGTTTTACTTAGTGGTGATCAACCAGCCTATATGTATAGCGATATTGCTTATAGTCCGCTTGTTAATGTAGATGGATTGCCTCAATATTGTTTTGCGAAAGAGGGCTATTCTATTACTTGGCCTGCAACTTTGCCTGGAATGATTAGTGTTGGAGCAACAGGTTATAAACCGATGGTAACAAATCTTGCAGGTGGAGTTGATAATACATTTCAAAGGTTTGCTCCTGAGCAACCAGGACATATTACAACCTTTTCTGCACGTGGACCTACTTTTGATGGGCTTACAAAACCTGATGTTGTGGCTCCGGGTTTGAATATAATCGCAGCTTATAATAGTTTTCACGCTGATCAACCAAGTGTGCAAAATAGATTGACTCATCAAGTGGATTATAATGGTGAGAAGGTAACCTTGTCCCAATGGGATAACGGTGTTCAATCCGGTGATGTACTGAAAATCGGTAAGAAACGCTTTGTGAAATTCATTACGGAGAACAAATAAGTACGCATCCCGAAACAAACAAAGCGCAGGTACAGCTTGCCAACTTGCATACCGAGCACAGATGTCATAATAACCGCTTTACGCGCAAATGACTTCCTTGTAAAACAAATGGTACGGGGCATTGCATAATTACAGCAACGTCCCGTACCACAAAAACCTTTGAAATCCACCCTATTTCTTTCTCACACACCAAATTACATTCTTTGCAGTAGTATCGCCGGATTCTTTATGATATCCGCCATAAACATTTACAATCTCATAGCCGGTCAGTTCCAATAAATATTTCATCTCCTGACGATATGTCTGACGCATTTTTACCGGACGGATTCTTTCTGCTATCACCTCACCGTTCTCATCCAAGGTTTCAAACTTCCAATTTCCGCTCATAACCTGTGTGTGCGGATCATAAGAAATCGCATTGTATATTTTCTCGCGGTTTCCCTGCTTATTCGTATATTCCAGCCGGAAAGAATAGTCTGTTTCTTTGGTTTGCATCTGCTGTGCCTGGAAATACGGATGCGGATCAAAGGTATTAAAGGTTAACATTCCGCCGTCGGTCAGATTCTCGCGTATATTCAAAAGAGCTGCACGTTGCAATTCCGGGGTCGTAAGATGCATGAATCCGCTTCGTGCAATAATCGCACAGGAATATTTTCTTTCACTTTTGAATTCTGTCATATTTGCAGGGAATATGTTAAGGTCGAATCCTTTTGCTTTTGCCTTTTCTCCTGCCACGCGGCACATCGCCTCGGACAAATCCGTACCATCCGCATAGATCCCATGTTCCGCCAGATTCAGCAATACCGCTCCGGTTCCGCACGCAATATCAATTACACCGTCTTTTCCGTACTCTCTTGCAAAATCAAGATAAAACTCCTGAAATCCTGCATGAGCGTCTACCTCGCTGTACATTACGTCAAGATAAAGATCGTAGTTCTCTGCTACGTCATCAAAATCATGTAAATCTTGTGCCATTTTTCTTTCCTCCATTCTCCATTCAAGATAGCCGCACAAAAACGGTAAGTGTTCAAATTTCTTTGTTCCGGTAGGAACAAATCCATTG
>CALEFF010000009.1 GCA_937876865.1 uncultured Bacteroidales bacterium
GAGACAAAATAGCCAAAGAATTTTATTCTCAAATAAGTAATTTATGAAAATAATAACAATAATAGGTGCAAGGCCACAAATAATCAAAGCCTCTGCAATAAGTAGGACAATAAAAAAATATTTTTCAGATAAAATAGAAGAAATAATCCTACACACAGGACAACACTATGATGAAAATATGTCTGAAATATTTTTTAGAGAATTGGAAATTCCTACACCAAAATATCAACTCTCGGTAGGAAGCGGAAAACACGGCGAACAAACCGCTAAAATGATAGAGAAGATAGAACAAGTCCTTGAAGAAGAAAAGCCAGATGCAATAATAGTATACGGCGACACTAATTCCACACTTGCAGGAGCTATTGCAGCCTCAAAAATTCACGTTCCAATCATACATATCGAAGCAGGATTACGTTCATTTGACAAAGCAATGCCCGAAGAGATAAACAGAATACTCTGCGATCATTGTTCCACACTCCTATTCTCGCCAACAATTCACGGATACAACAATCTATTAAAAGAAGGCTTTTCAGCAGAAATAAACAACAAACCAACAGCTGACAAACCTAATATATTTCACTGTGGAGACATAATGTACGACAACACATTGTACTTCTCGCAAAAATTAGAAGACACGAAATCGGAATATGGTAATAATTTTATTCTTTGCACCATACACCGCAACACAAATACCGATGACAAAGAACGCTTAAAAAATATTTTTGATGCACTACTTACTCTTTCAAAAGATAGAAAGATTGTTTTACCTATGCACCCTCGTACAAAAAAAATGCTACCACAAATGTTAAGTGAAGAATATGTAGAAACAATATATTCAAACCCTAAAATAAAAATAATAGAACCCGTTTCATTCTTAGAAATGATAAAACTTGAAAGCTCTGCCGAAATAATCCTAACCGATTCTGGCGGAGTACAAAAAGAAGCCTTTTTCTTAAAAAAACCTTGTGTAATTCTACGTTCAACAACCGAATGGAAAGAAATAGTAGAAGAAGGAAATGCTGCAATATGTGACGCTAACTATTCTCTAATACTTGAAAAGACAAAACACTTCTTAGAGAATCCACCAACATCTTATCCTCCTATTTTTGGAGATGGACAAGCAGCTAAATTTATTTGTGAACAAATTTTAAAAATCTAAACATAACAAACAATGAACACATTAGAACAACTTCAACAAGAAGCAATAGCTTTATTTGAACAAGAATCTTTTTTAAACGAACCTTTAACTCTTTACGAACCGATAGAGTATGGAATGAAACAAGGCGGCAAAAGAGTTCGTCCTCTTTTAACCTTGATAGCAGCAGATATGTTTTCAGGTGATGTAAATAAAGCAAAATCAGCCGCAATAGCTGTTGAAATATTACATAACTTTACTTTATTACACGATGACATAATGGATCAATCTCCACTTCGTAGAGGAAAAGAAACAGTCTATAAAAAATTCAACTCCAACAAAGCAATCCTTTCAGGAGATACAATGTTTGCACTATCATACAAACATCTATTAAACTATGATAAAGAAATAATCAAAGATTTAGTAGAAATACTAACACAATCCTCAATAGAAGTTTGCGAAGGACAAGCTTTCGATATGGAATTTGAAACAAGAAACAATGTAAAAATCGAGGAATATATAAATATGATTCGATTAAAAACAGGTGTTTTACTCTCTTGCGCACTAAGATTAGGAGCTGTTACTGCTAATTGCTCAAAAGAAAATCTTGAATTTCTTAATGAATTTGCATTAAACATAGGAATAGCTTTCCAAATTCAAGACGACATACTTGATTGTTGGAGTGATGTGGAGGTTTTTGGTAAAATAACAGGCAAAGACATTATTGACAACAAAAAAACATTCCTTTACCTAAAAGCACTTGAAATAGGAAGTCAAAGACAACAAAACATTTTGCAAGAACTCTATTCTTCAAAAAACTTTGAGCCTGCACAAAAAGAACAAGTCGTTAAATCAATATACGAAGACTTAAAAATAAAAGAATTAGCAGAAAAAGAAATGCTTCATTATCATAATTTAGCAATTCAATCGTTAGAAAAAATAGACATAGACAATCAAAGAAAAGAAAATCTTAGACGATTCTCTGAAAAACTTATAAATAGAAATAAATAATTAGCAATATGAATAATTTAGATAAAGAATTTAGACTTTACGCAATAAAGCATAGAGGAATTAGTAGCATAACTTTTGATAAATATAGCAAGGTTAGCAGTACTAAAAGTGCATATATAAACCCTACAATTGTAGAAGAAAGAAGATTAAACGTAGCTCAAATGGATGTTTTCTCACGTTTGATGATGGATAGAATAATTTTCTTGGGTACAGCAATAGATGATGATGTTGCAAACATAATTCAAGCTCAATTATTATTCCTTGAAAGCGTTGATTCTACATCTGATATTCAAATCTACTTGAATACACCTGGTGGATACGTAAATGCAGGTCTTGGAATATACGATACAATGCAATATATCAAACCTGACGTTGCTACAATCTGCACAGGCTTAGCTGCTTCTATGGGTTCGGTGCTTTTATGTGCAGGACAAAAAGGAAAACGTACTGCATTAGAACACTCAAAAGTAATGATACATCAACCTCTCGGCGGAGCACAAGGACAAGCCTCAGACATAGAAATCGCAGCAAGAGAAATCCTTAAAACAAAAGAAGAATTATATTCAATAATCGCTAAACACACAGGCAAATCTATAAAGAAAATAGAAAAAGACGGCGATAGAGATTATTGGCTAACAGCAAAAGAAGCCTTAGACTACGGAATAATTGATGAAATCTTAGTAAACAAAAAATAAGACAAAAGAAAAACATTCTAAAAAACCGACATTTATCTCTTAAATGTCGGTTTTCTTTTATTAAAAATGTAATATTTTCTGCAATCTTTCTAAAAAAGGCTTAATCCTTTGAAAAACAATACATAAAGCAAATCGTAATTCGTTAAAATGCAAGATTTGACCATTTCTATTTCGCTAAAATGCAAGATTTAGCCATTTCTAATTCGCTAAAATGCAACAAATTCTTATATTTGTATTTAACAAAATCAAAAAAATATTTAACCATGGAACAAAAATTGAAACCATTAAATTGTAAATTGTCTGAATATGAAGGCTGGCTTGCGATGAGAGAATATTGGGACGATTATTCTGATGAATGGAACTCTTCAACAATAGAAGAAAAATTAGTGAATCTTGCAAATTTCGTGAAACAAGGTGGAGATTTGAATATAGTATTAAATGATTATACTGAAAATAGAGATGCAATATACAGATATAGAATACAATTTTGTGTATTTAGATATATTGAGAGGTTAATATCTGGAAATTATTTTGCAAAAGGCAACCCTATAATTGAGCGTATAAAACGTCTTGAAAAAGCAGAACTTGTTTCTTTGTTAAAAGAAGAGTTATCTAGAAGCGTAAAAGAAGTAGAAGAATATGATGAAAAACAAATAATAAAATCTTATTGGCAAATTTCAGATGAATTTATCAATAAAGATGATATTCTTAATAAGATAGAACGTGAACATTGGAGAAACAATCCTAATGAAGGAGTATCTTTTTACATGAATAAAGATAAAAAATGGGATAAAGGTTCTGATTATAGTATTTGGTAATAAATATAAACATTATGGTAAGCAATAAACAATTAGGAGCAATAGGAGAAACAGCAGTAATGTTAGAACTATTAAAAATGGGCTTTGATGTTATCAACATAAATAATTCATACAATAATTACCGAAAAGCAGACCTTATATGTATGAACCCCAATAATGAGAAATCCGTAAAAATACAAGTTAAAACTGGAACAACAAATAACATTCTTACAGGCTTTGTATCAGAATTAGACGGAACAATTCCTAAAATAGAAGAAAATATTATAGGACCTTGGGTATTTGTAAAAATAGACAAAGACAATTTGTCTAAATACGAATTTTATATCTTAACAAAAGAAGAAGTTTTAACACTTATAACAACAAGTAACAAATGGTATGTAACAGATTGGAATAGAACGTTAACATCTAAACCTATAGTTGGAATAAATGTTAATTGGCTCGAAGGAGAAGGTGAAGAAGAATCAAAAACTCACTTAACAAAACAACATAAAAAATATATCAACCCATTAGGTCATAATTCAAAAGACAACTGGGAGAAAATAATAAATCTCTTACTCTAAGTACTCTTTTTATAAAAAATGTTTCTTATCTATTCTCATTCAGAGGTCTTTTAAAATCTTTTTAAGGCTTACAGAAAGGTTGTACTAAATTCTACAAGTCTTAATTTAAAATTCCCTTTTCTTTTTTAACTCCTCCTTTTTTAAAAATTTAAATTTGCTTTGTCTTGTAAATATATAATTTTTCGTGATATTTACAAAACATTTCTTTATTCCAACTCATTTTCCCTAAGAGAAAATCAATTACCTCTTAGAGAAAATGGATTTTCTCTTTGAAAAAATAAAATAAAGCTAAGAGTTATTTTTGTAATCTTTCGGTTTATGGAATTTAATCTTTGTAATAATTCTTTATTGTGTGATATTTGCCATACTAAGAATGAAGTACGGATATTGATTTGAGGATTTTATAATACGAGACTTTAACTTGCTTATTTATCTTTGTAATGTTGTCCTACTTGTACGACAAGTACAGTAACAATTTCATCTTTTACACAATATATTAACCTATCTTTTTGATTTATTCTTCGAGACCAATATCCTGAATAATTGCCTACAAGCGCTTCTGGCTTGCCTGTACCTTCGTAAGGGTGGAGTTTTAATTCTTCAAACAAGTTATACACTTTTTTTATGCTTGCCTTATCACCTCTTTTTCCTAATGCGATAAGTTCTTTTTCTGCTTGAGGTGTTAATTCTATGCGATACATTACAAGCAAAGCATTTGTTTTATTTCTTCAAGGCTGACTTCCCGTGCTAATCCTTGCTTTTCTTCTTCTATACTTTTTTGAAAATTTTGTAAGGCTTCTTTATTGTTATAGAAATCACTATCAAAATCTGAGGGAGTAGTAATTTTTGCACCTGCAGCTAACATCGCCTCTATCAGATGCTTCATTACATCGTCTTTTCCGTCATAATTTATTGTTATTGTTGCCATAATGCGTTTTGTTTTTGTTATTTTCTTATTGTATAACGTTATTTTGTCAAAAAAGTTGCACGTTTTATTTTCACACCTTTATATTTGCAAGAAGTTTCTCAAACTTTATTCTTTCCATTGCAGAGATTTTGCGGACTTTGTTAAAGTCTGTTTTTTCTATTTCTCCACTTTCTATCTTTGAAATCAAGGTTTTAATTTCTTGTGTGGGAGAAAACTCATTGTTTACTTTGATTGCTTTATTGTTTCTTATGCAGGCATTTACGCAAATATCACAACCATAAATATAATTATTTAATTTAATTTCCGAAGGTATAGAATCCTTATTTTCAATGGTTTGATAGGAAATACATTTATTGCAATTAAGTCCAATTTCTTGGTCATTCAATGCTCCATTTGGACAAGAATCTATACATTTTCTGCAATTACCACACTGATTCCTAACTTCTTGCGTATAATCACTTTCATAATTGCAAATAATTTCAGCAAGAAATACTTTATTTCCATATTTCTCCGATATGAAGCAAGTGTTTTTACCTATCCAACCAAGACCTGCTTTTACAGCCCAATGCTTTTCCATTACGGGTGCTGTATCTACGCATATTTTTGCTTGAATATCTGGAAATAAGGCTTTTAGTTCTTCTAATAAAGTATAGAGTTTGTTTTTTATTACTTTGTGATAATCAAGTCCTTGTGCGTATGAGGCAATTTTATATTTACCTTCATCTAATTCGTTTTCAGTATTATAGGATATAACGAAGGAAAAAACTGTTTTTGCTCCTTCTAATAGTTCACAAGGATTGAATCGCCGAGAATGATATTTATTTAAATAATCCATATTGGCATTATAGCCTTTTTTTATCCATTTATCAAAATGCAATGAGCAGAGTTGCTCAGCTTTTGCAGCTCCGCAATCATTGAATCCCAAAGAGATAGCTTTTTGCTTTACTATTTCTAATGGTAAATACCTCATTATCTTTTTAAGACTTTATAGAGTAGCCCGTATTTTGAAGAAAATTTTCTTATTTCTTTTATGAAAGATGGTGCTACTTTGAATTTTTTTGAGAGCATTGTTAGTTTCAAATCGTCCATTGCTGAAACGATATTTATTTTGAGTGTGATTTTTCCTTTGTTTTTCTTGCAAATGGTTTCTAATTCTTTGACAAATAGTTCTGTTATGTTGTTGTAGTCTATTGTCATTTCCAATTCTTTGGCATTTTCTTCCATATAGTTGCTCAGAAGCGATACTTCTTTTACATAAACTTCTAATTCTTTCGTAATAGCGTCTTTTGGCCAATTTTTTTCTTTGACTGATGCGTTTATTATTAGGTATAAACCTTCTCTACAAAAGTTTCCAAATTTTACATAATTATTTCCAAAGAATCTAAACGTATATGCTCCTGTTTCATCTTCTATTGTGAGCGAGGAGAACGGATTTCCATTTTTACCTACTCTGTTTTCTGCTCCTACTACAATGCCTGCTATGCAAATGTCTCTATCTTTAAGTGAGGTTAAGTCTTTAAAACTTTCTATTTTCGTATCAACAAATGTTTTAACTGTCTCTTCGTACTCATCTAAGGGGTGTCCTGAGATGTAAAAGCCTATCATTTCTTTTTCAAAAGAAAGGCTTTCGCTTTTTGTCCAAGCATCACATTCCGGTAATTCAAATACTTCATCTACTTTTATTTCTTCTGCATCAAATAATGATACTTGTGCTGATAGATTATCTGATTTTAATCTATTAGATAGCATTATCATTTTTTCTAAAACAGTGATATTGTCAATATTTGCAAAGTATTGTGCTCGATGAACGCCTTCAAAACAATCAAATCCCCCCGCTTTTATTAAGGATTCTAAGCATCGGCGATTTATTATACGAAGATTCACTCTTTTTACAAGGTCAAAGGCTGAGGAATAAGGACCATTTTCATTCCTTTCTCTAATTATTTCTTCTGCTGCGGCTAATCCTACTCCCTTTATTGCAGCTAATCCAAATAATATCTCACCTTTTTTGTTCACCATAAAGTTAAGGTCAGATTCATTAACGTTTGGCCCTAATACTTGTAGGTTTATATTCTGGCATTCTTCTATATATTTCGTTATTTTCTTTATATCAGATAGGTTATGTGTAAGTACGCTCGACATATATTCAGCCGGATAATGTGCTTTTAGATATGCTGTCTGAAAGGCTACATATGCGTAACAAGTTGAATGAGATTTATTGAAAGCATATTCAGCAAATTTTTTCCAATCCTCCCAAATTTTCTTTACTTTCTCTAATTCTAAGCCGTTTTTCTCACAACCAACAATGAATTTCTTTTCCAATTCTTCCATTACCTTGATTTGCTTTTTTCCCATAGCCTTTCTAAGCTTGTCTGCTTCTCCAGGAGTGAAATTTGCCAAGGCTTGAGAAAGCAACATCACTTGTTCTTGATAGACAGTTATGCCGTATGTTTCTGAAAGATACTTTTCCATTATTGGAAATTCATACACTATTTCTTCTACACCATGTTTACGGTTTATAAAGTTTGAAATGTATTGCATAGGTCCTGGTCTATACAAAGCATTCATTGCTATTAGGTCTTCAAATCTATCTGGTTTTAGATTTTGTAGGTGTCCACTCATTCCATCTGATTCAAATTGAAATGTACCTACTGTTAATCCTTTTGAAAATAGTTCAAGAGTCTTTTTGTCGTCTAATTGTATTTTGTCTGGTTCTACAACTATTCCTTTGGTTTTATATATGTTTTCACAGGCATCTTTTATTATTGAAAGATTGCTTAGTCCTAAAAAGTCCATTTTAATCATTCCTACACTTTCTATAAGCTTTCCTTCAAATTGTGTTGCCATCATATCGGAATCTTTACTATCGGCAATAGGAACGTAATTGGAAATATCATCAGGTCCTATGATTACTCCACAAGCGTGAATACCTGTACTACGAATTGAGCCTTCTAATTTCACAGCAAGCGTAAGCACTTTTTTTACTAATTCACTTCCGCTTTCTAATTCTTGTTTTAATTCTGGCGATTCGTTGAATGCTTGTTCTAAACTAATGCCCGGTCTATTTGGAACATAATCTGCTAATCTATTTGATTCGGCAAGAGGTAAATTAAGTACGCGTGCAACGTCTTTTATTGACATTTTCGCTGCCATTGTTCCAAAGGTAGTAATTTGTGCTACGTGATCTGAGCCATATTTGTCTTGTACATATTTCAAAGTCTTTTCTCGCCCCTGATCATCGAAGTCTACATCTATGTCAGGTAAGGAAATACGGTCAGGATTTAAGAATCGCTCAAATAGTAATCCATATTTCAATGGCTCTATTGCTGTTATTCCAAGACAATATGCAACAACGCTACCGGCTGCTGAGCCTCTACCCGGACCAACTATTACTCCTAAGTTTTCTCTTGAATAGTTTATGAAATCTTGTACGATTAAAAAATAACCAGGAAAGCCCATCCATTCTATTGTCCCTAATTCGCTTTCTATTCTTTTTAAAACAGTTTCGTCAAGGTTGTCTCCGTAACGCTTTTTCGCTCCTTCAAAGGTAAGATGTCGCAAATAGGCTGCATCAAATTTCGTACGAATTATTTTTTTGTAGCCTCCTTTTTCTTTTATTAGTTTGTCTGTTATTTCTTTCTTTAATTCTGGTAGCTTGTCTTCGTCTTTTGTCTTAGGATTGTTTATAAAGTCGTTGTAAAGTTGGGTTTCTATGTCTTCTAATGGAAATTTTTCGTAATAGTCTTCTATCTTACCAAAGGAAGATGGTATATCAAAAACTGGAAGTATTGGTCCTCTTTCTAATTCAAAGACTTCTATCTTATCTACTATTTCTTGTGTATTATAAATAGCTTCTGGAATATCGGGAAATGCTTCTATCATTTGATCAAATGTTTTTAAGAATTCTTTACCCGTATAAGACATTTTACTATTATCGTATTCCTCTAAGGTTTTTCCTGTATTTAAACAAATCAATATTTTATGTGCTTCATAATCATCTTCATTTATATAGTGCACATCGTTTGTTGCTATTATTTTTATATCAAATTTTTTAGCAATTCTTATTAATTCTTTATTGACTTGTTGTTGTAGGTCTATTCCATGGTTTTGTAGCTCTATATAATAATCATCTTTAAAAACTTCTTTATATTCTAATGCAGTCTTTTCTGCTCCTTCTATATCGCCAGCTTCTATTAATTTAGGTAATACTCCTCCTAAACATGCAGAACAACATATTAATCCTTCTGAATATTCAAATAAAAGTTCTTTATCTATTCTTGATGTTCGATATTTGGCTTCTTTTGCAAATGCGAGCGAGTCTAATTTTATTAGATTTAGATAACCTTTTTCGTTTTTAGCAAGTAGGATAAGGTGATGCCCACTAAAATTTTTTCCATCTTTTATAAATCTACTTTGAGGTGAGACATACATTTCGCAACCTAAGATTGGCTTTACTCCTTTCTTTTTGCAAGCATTGTGAAATTCCAATACACCGAACATATTGCCATGATCGGTAATTGCTATTGCTGTTTGCCCTATCTCTTTAACTCTATCAAGTAATTTATTTATGTTACATGCTCCGTCTAATATAGAATATTGAGTATGCACATGAAGATGAGTAAAATTATTCATAATTATTTATTTGTTCGTATTTAAGTTTCCAGCGTCTATGACTCCACAACCAATATTGAGGAGCTTCTTTTATCAGATTTTCTAATATGTTTGCCGATTTTTCTACTATGAATCCGTATTCTGTTTCTTGGGGTTGTGAGGCTACTTCTTCTATTTCAAACTCATAATAGCCTCTTTTTATTTTCCTAACTTTATAGAAAAATACAGGATAGTCATATTTTTTTGCAAAGTATTCACAACCATAGATAAATGCAGTCTTTTGATTAAGAAAATCTATCCAATAACATTTGTTTTTATCGTTTGGACTTTGATCACTCAAAAGCATATATGCACAAGTTTTTGTATTGTGATATTGTTCAAAAACTTTGCGAGAATTGTCTGCATAACAGACTTCTGTACCATATCTTGTGCGTTTTTTATGCATAAGTTCTTCAAATGCTTTGTTGCTCATTCTTTTGCCTACTCCTATTGCGTGAAAATCAAACTGCATTCCAAGACTTGCTACCATATATTCCCAATTATTATAGTGTGCAGAAACTAAAATAATGCTCTTGTTTTGCTTATAGTATTTAGATATTAGTTCAGGATTGGTGCATTTGTATCTTTTCATTAAACTTTTTTTGGAAATCGTTAGCATTTTCACTGCTTCTAAAAAAAGATCGGCAAGATGTGAGTAAAATTTATCAGCAATTTCCTTTAATTCCTTTTGAGATTTTTCTGGAAATGAACGAGAAAGATTCTCCATTACTACTTTTTTCCTATAACCTATAAGATTGTAAAGAAGAAACTTAACAACATCTGCTAAAAAATGTAGAAACCTCATCGGTAAAACCGATAAAGGAATAAGAAATCCATAAAATAATATGTAATTTAATAACTTCATAGATTGCAAATGTAGTGATTTTTTATTGTTTTTGTTTTGTTTTATTGATTTTTTTCTGCAAATTTTTGTTTTACTTCAAAGAGGTAATCCCTCTACTTCTTTGAAGTAATAGTATTACTTCTTTAAAGTAAACAATAAAAGGAGAAAGTCTTTTTAGAAAGTCTTTCTCCTTTTATTTTGTTTATTGGTTATTATTATTAACTACCAAAGTTATCGTAAAGAATGTTTTCTGGTGGTACTCCAAGAGAGTCTAACATTTTAATTACTGCTGCAATCATTGGTGGTGGTCCACATAGATAGTATTCTATTTCTTCTGGTTCTTTGTGGTTTTTCAAATAATTGTTGTAGATAACATCGTGAATAAATCCTGTATATCCTGTCCAATTATCTCCTTCATCAGGTGCAGACAACGCTACGTGATATTCAAAGTTTGGATTATTCTTTGCGATTTCTTCATATTCGTCCATATAGAACAAGTCTTTAATTGCTCTTGCTCCATACCAGAATGTTGCTTTTCTTGTTGTGTGATGTGTTTTGAATAAATCGAAGATGTGTGAACGCATTGGTGCCATTCCTACTCCTCCTCCAATAAACATCATTTCTTTATCTGTATCTTTAATGAAGAATTCTCCGTATGGTCCTGAAATTGTTATTTTGTCTCCTGGTTTCAATGACCAAATATATGAAGAACAAATACCTGGATTTACATTTGCCCAACCGCCTTTTTCTCTATCAATTGGTGGTGTTGCAATACGTATATTCAACATTATGATATTATTCTCTGCTGGGTGATTAGCCATAGAGTATGCACGGAAACATGGTTCTGGATTTTTCATTACTAAATCCCATACTTTGAATTTATCCCAATCAGAGTGATATTTAGGATCTATATCCATATCTTTATAGTTGATTGTACATGCAGGTACATCTATTTGTATATATCCACCACTTCTGAAATTCAAAGTTTCTCCTTCTGGTAATTTAACAACGAATTGTTTGATGAAAGTTGCAACGTTATTATTGCTAAGTACTTCACATTCCCATTTCTTAATACCAAATATTTCTTCTGGTATCTCGATTTTCATATCTTCTTTTACTTTTACTTGGCAACCTAAACGATAATTTTCTTGTTGTTGTCTTCTTGTAAAGTGAGGTTTTTCAGTTGGTAGCATTTCTCCACCTCCTTCTATAACTTTACATTTACACATTCCACAAGTTCCTTGTCCTCCACAAGCCGAAGGTAAGAATATCTTTTCATTAGCAAGTGTTGCCAAAATAGAAGAGCCTGATTGTACTTCTATGTCTTTTTTATTGTTTATGTTTATTTTAACATCTCCTGATGGTACCAATTTTTTTCTTGCATAAAGCAAGATAGATACCAATAAAAGAACGATGACTAAAAAAACTAATACACTTATTATTACTATTTTTCCCATCTCTTATACTGTTTTATAGTTTAATACCGATGAAACTCATGAATGCAATAGCCATAAGTCCTGTTATAATAAAGGTTATACCTAATCCTTTTAATGGAGCAGGAACTTGTGCGTATCTTATTCTCTCTCTTATTGCAGCTAAACCAACAATAGCAAGTAACCAACCTATTCCGCTACCAAGTGAGAAAGAAAATACTTCTCCTATATTAGCATATTCTCTTTGTTGCATAAATAATGATGCTCCCATGATTGCACAGTTTACTGCTATCAATGGTAAGAAAATTCCTAATTGGCTATAAAGTGAAGGTGAAACTTTTTCTATGAACATTTCAACTAATTGAACTATTGCAGCTATCACGGCAATGAACAATATGAAACTTAAGAAACTTAAATCAACTTCTGCAAAAGATGGACTTAACCAAGCTAATGCTCCTTCTTTTAATATAAATTCATTGATTAAGTAGTTAATAGGCACTGTGATAAGTAAGACGAAACACACAGCGATACCTAATCCCATAGATGTTTTTACTGTTTTAGAAACAGCAAGGTATGAACACATTCCTAAAAAGAATGCAAATACCATATTATCTATGAAAATAGACTTTACGAATATGTTTATTATTTCTTGCATATTTTTATGTTTTAAGAGTTAATTACTTTTCGCATAAGTCTTTGTTACGACTTCTGTGAATCCAAATTATTATTCCTACTAATATCAAGGCCATTGCAGGCATTGTCATTAGACCATTATTAACATATCCCGCTTCAAAGAAACTTTCAGGTATTATTTTGTATCCCCACAAAGAACCTTGTCCTAATAGTTCTCTGAAAAATCCAACAATTATTAATATAACTGCATAACCTAATCCGTTTCCTATACCATCTAAAAGTGATGGAAGTGGTTTATTTGCTAATGCAAATGCTTCTAAACGTCCCATTACTATACAGTTAGTAATAATCAATCCTACAAAGACACTCAATTGCTTACTTACATCATAAACAAATGCTTTTAAGAATTGGTCCACAAGAATTACCATTAGAGATACTATCACCAATTGTACTATAATACGAATACGAGAAGGAATTGTATTTCTTAGTAATGATACTATTACGTTTGAAAGAACTACTACAACAGTTACAGATAATGCCATAACAACAGCTGGCTTTAATTGAGTAGTTACCGCCAAAGCAGAGCAAATACCTAAAACTTGCACTGCTATTGGATTTTCCTTACTTAAAGGATTCTTTATAAGTTTTAACATATTTGCCATATTACTTTGTTTTTAGTGTTTTGAAATATTCTATGTAATTTGATAAGCAATCTTTCAACATGTTTGAAACTCCGTTTGAAGTATTTGTAGCTCCTGTTACAGCATCTGCTTGATATTGTTTTTCTTCTTCAGTTTTTTGACCTTTAACAACTGCTAACTTCACTTCATCGTTTTCAAATATTTTTTTACCTTTGAATTGTGCTGGGAATGCAGGATTTGTTATCTCTGCTCCTAAACCTGGAGTTTCTCCTTTGTGGTCAAATAGCACTCCACGAACTGTGTTTAAGTCTTCTTCTATCGCTACATTACCCCAAATTGCATCATACAAACCTTTTCCATGAACAGGTACTACATATACTGTTTTACCTTCTTGATTGCATATAAAAATCGGAAGCATTGCTTCTTCTCCTTTTGCAAGTTCTTTTGATAATTCAACGTTGAAAGGTCTTTCTTCTCCTTTTAATGTTTCATTTTCGTATGTAGAAAGAACTTCTCCTTTTTTGTTTACAGTCAATTCTTGTACAAAGTATTTTTTATACAATTCTTCAGCATTTTTTACATCATTTTCTATTCCAACAGCAGTAAGAAGTTGTTGCATTTTTTCAATTTCTTGATTTTTCTTTTGAAAAGGACGTAAACCAACTGCTGCTACAGCCAAGACAGCAGCAGCAACGACAACCAAAATGGTTGAATACATAAATATGTATGAATTACTCTCTTTATTTGCCATCTCTCTTGGTTTTATTTGTTATTAACTAATTTTGCTCTCTTAGCTCTTCTTCTTATGTTTGCATCTACTACATAGTAATCAATCAATGGAGCAAACACGTTCATAAGTAAAATTGCAAGCATCATTCCTTCTGGATAAGCAGGGTTTACAACTCTGATTAAAACAGCCATAATACCTATTAGGAATCCGTAAATATATTTTCCTGTGTTAGTATGAGCAGCTGTAACAGGGTCTGTTGCCATAAATACTGCACCAAACATAAATCCTCCTATTAAGAAGTGGTAATAGAATGGCATATTCATATAATCGTTTGCACCAACAGCATTAAATATCAAGCCCATTATAGCTCCACCTGCAAATATTGATAGCATAACTCTCCAAGATGCAACTCCTGATACTAAAAGAATTAACGCTCCTATTAGAATTGCAATAACAGATGTCTCTCCAACACAACCAGGCATAAATCCTATGAACATATCCATAATAGATGTAGAAGGAAGATTTGCTCCTGCTATCATTTCTCCAAGAGGAGTAGCTCCCGAATAAGCATCTGCTTTTTCTGCAATCCAAACTGTATCACCAGACATTTGAATAGGATAAGAAAAGAAAAGGAATGCTCTTGCTACCAAAGCAGGATTTAAGAAATTGTATCCTGTTCCTCCAAATACTTCTTTACCAATGATAACAGCAAAAGCAACTGCTAATGCTAATTGCCACAATGGAACATCAGGAGGACAAATCATCGGAATTAAAAGTCCTGTTACGAAATATCCTTCACTAACTTCGTGTCCTCTTATTTGAGCAAAAATAACTTCTATACCCAAACCAACAATATAACTAACTAATAATAATGGAAGAACCTTTAAAAATCCATACCATAAATTATTCCAAAAGTTAGCACAATAATCTCCTGCAACTATATCGCCTATTGATAAATAGTGTTGATAGCCTATGTTGTACATACCAAATAATAAAGCTGGAAGTAAGGCTATAAAAACAGTAATCATTGTACGTTTGTTATCTACCGCATCTCTTACATGACAACCTTTTGTAGTTGTTGTAGCGGGAACAAACATTAAAGTGTCAATAGCATCGAATAAAGAATGGAAAGCGTGAAGTTTCCCTCCTTTTTCGAAGTTTGGCCTCATTTTATCTAATGTATTCTTTATAAATTTCATTCTCCCATCTCCTTTCTCATTAGGTCTAAACCTTTTCTTATTATTTCTTGAATATCTGTCTTAGAAGAATCTATCAATTCACATAGAGCAAAATCCTCAGGGTCTACTTCATAGATTCCTAATTGCTCCATCATATCAATATCTTCTATAATACAAGCTTTTATTAGTTGCATTGGATAAATATCCATTGGGAATACTTTTTCAAACTCTCCTGTTACAACAAAAGGTCTTCTTCCTCCATGAAGATTAGTATTCACTTCATATTTACGATTGCAACAATTTGTTAAGAATCCTGCTAAGAATGTTCTTGAAAAACTAAATTTCTTAGTTCCAGGTGCTAACCAACCCATAAATTCGGCTTCGTTACCTTCTTTGATTATAGTAACTTGATTATCATAAGCAGAAATGAAACCATCTTTCTCAATTTTTGTTCCAGAAAGTACGTTTCCGCTTATTATTCTTAAATCAACAGCAGTTGTATTGTTGTAAATCAAGGAAGAAATATTCGCACCTTTTTTAACTTTGTAATATTGTGGATGAGAAACCTCTTGACCTGTTAGGGCAACTAAACGATCTGTGTTGTATTTTCCTTCTAAAAATAAACGTCCTATTACAACTAAATCCTGAGCATCTAAATACCAAACTCTTTCTCCTTTGTTTATAGGATCTAATTTCTCAATTTGAACAGAAATATTTCCACAAGGGTGTTTCCCTTCAAAAGTATTGATTTGAACATTTTGTAATTTTGACAATTCTTCTGCTCTTGCATTTTGTGAAGGTAAATTTACGTGAATTGTAACCCCTGTCATTTTTTTCAAAGCATCAACACCAACTTGTAATTCTGCACCTAAACCTTTCAAAAGAATAGAATAATCAGGTGCTAACGGTGCTGAACTAAACCCAGACACAATTATACATTTCGGAGTCGTGTCAGGATTAGGCACAACTGAATAAGGTCTTTGACGAAGTAGAGTCCAAGCACCAGAAAGCAACAATTTTTCTTTGATTTGTTCAGCATTTAACTCGCTAATGCTTGAAACACCAAAATCTAAATACTCAATTGTTTCATCAGCACTTATAATTACTTCTTCAATGACTCTTTTTTCTCCTCTTTTCACTTGTTTAACAACTCCACTTACAGGAGAAGTAAACAAAACTTTTTCTTTGCCTTTTGCATAAAAAAGAGGAGTACCAGCTTTTACTCTTTCACCTTCTTCAATCAAAAGTTTAGGAGTCAAGCCGATAAAATCCTTTGGTTTGAGAGCGTATTCACTCACAAATGTTTCCACAACCTCAGGCATAGGCTCACCATATAATTTGAGATCCAAGCCCTTAGTAATTTTTATAGCTTTAGACATCGCTTATTATATTTTGTTAATTTATATTAAATTTTAAAAATAATCTTGCAAAAATACGATTAAAATTTCAATTATCAAACGAGATTAAATTATTTCTTAGATTTCAAAAAATATTTCTTTGATTTTTTTAATTTTTTCTTTGATTTTTTAGAATTTTTCAAAGAAAAAAAATCAAAAATCAAAGAAAAAATTAACGGCTTTTTGTTAGAAATTGATAATATAAGGAATACGTGCTTGAACTCCTTGATTTTGAGATAGTTTCTCTATTTTTTTATTTAATTGTTCAAAGGCATCTTTATGCTTTACAAACTCTTGCAAATCTGATTCTTCAGATATTGATTCTAACAATTGAGTAAAAATATCTTTTTGTTTAGGATAGGCAACTATTCCATATTGTTCTATACCTGCCTTTTTAGCTGCAATAGAAATTGCTTTATTTAATCCTCCAAATTCATCAACTAATCCTAACTCTTTTGCATCTATTGCCGACCAAACTCTACCTCTTGCAATTGAATCAACGTATGTTTTTTCTAACTTACGACCTTCGGCTACTCTTGTAATGAAATTATCATAGAAATTCTCAACATTCATTTGCAAGATAAGCTTTGATTGTTGTGAACGCGGAGTTGTAAGAGACATAATAGCATTATCGTTAGTTTTTACTGTGTCAAAAGTTAATCCAACATTGTTTTTCAACGAGCGTGCTATATTTGGCATTATTCCAAACACACCTATTGAACCTGTAATAGTGATTGGAGAAGCTACAATCAAGCTTGCATTTGAACTCATCTCATATCCAGCAGACGCAGCAACATCTCCCATTGACACAATAACAGGTTTAAGTTTTTTTGCTTTGATTACTTCATTTGTAATAAGCTCTGAGGCTATTGCATCACCACCCGGAGAATTTACTCTTAATACAATTGCTTTCACACTATTGTCTTTTGCTGCTTTTTCAATAGCTCTCACCAAAGTTTCACTACCTATTGATAAAGAACTACCCTTCCCTTGATTTACATCTCCGTATGCATAAATTACTGCAATATTATTTTGTTGTTTTTTAAATACAGTAGGAATTGTCTTACGATATTTGTTATATTTTACAAAATTTACCTTTGCAGAAGGTGAGTTTATAGAAAATTGTTTTTTAACCTCATCAACTATTATTTGCTCTACATTTGTTTTAAAAGTAAGAGAATCTACCAATCCATTATCTAATGCTTGTTTTGGCAAGAAATACTCAAGCCTTGAAACTTTTGCATTAAATGTATCTATACTTTGAAGTTTTCTTGCTTCAACAATATTTTGTGAAACATAGCCCCATATATCTGAAACATAGGCTTTGATTTGTTCCCTATTCTCTTGCGACATTTTATTAGAGATATACGTCTCTCCTGCACTCTTATAAGAATTGTTTCTTGGACGAATAAGTTCTACATCTATGTCTAATTTATCAAAAAGGTCTTTATAATACATTACCTCCGCACCTAATCCTGTCAAAGCTAAGTTTCCAGCTGGATTAAGATATATTTTATCTGCCACAGTCGCTAAATAATAAGCATTTTGTGTAATAAACATATCGCTATACGCATAAACCTTCTTTCCAGAAGATTTAAAATCCAATAAAACCTGTCTTATTTCTTCCACAGTAGCCCATCCGTTCGTTTGCAACATAGACATCTGTAAAAATATTGCCTTAATATTTTCATCAGTCTTTGCTTTATGAATCACTTCCATAAATTCAGTTAAACCAATAGGCTTTATAATTTCATCAGATAATAGATTAGTTGAGAAAGTTTCTAAATCCTCTACCTCTCTATCATAAATCGGAGCATCTAAGTTAATATACAAAACAGAATTGTTTTCAATTGCAACTGTTTGTTCTGTATCAGAAAAAGAAATAGAAGAAAAGATTCCAATAAGAACAAAAATAACAAGCATAGATGATATAAAGCAACCTAAACAAGAGGCAAACATAAAATTAAAAAAAGATTTCATAATAATTTTTCTTAGATTTATTTATATAAATTACTGATTATTTGATTTTTATTATTCGGTTTCACGTGAAAGATAATAATAAAAATAAAAAAAGGACGCAAAACAAATTACGTCCTTTTAATTTTAATATTTATTATTAAAAAATACTATCAATTAAAGTGTCATCAGCGATGTTAGGTAAAGTAACCTTTAATTTAGGTTCCGCTTCCATTGCACGTTTAATTGCAAAAATTGCACCTTCGTTTCTTGCCCAAGAGCGACGGCTTATTCCGTTGTTCACATCCCAGAATAACATATTTCTTAATCTTCTTTCAGAATCATCACTTCCGTCAATTACCATTCCAAATCCACCATTGATAACTTCTCCCCAGCCTACGCCACCACCATTGTGGATAGAAACCCATGTTGCTCCACGGAAACTATCACCAATGCAATTTTGAACAGCCATATCCGCAGTAAAAGAAGAACCATCGTATATATTAGAAGTTTCTCTGAAAGGAGAATCTGTTCCAGACACGTCATGATGGTCTCTACCCAATACAATTGGTGCAGAAATTCTACCTTCTTTAATTGCTTTATTGAAAGCAGAAGCTATTTTTGTTCTTCCTTCCGCATCAGCGTATAAAATTCTTGCTTGAGAACCTACAACTAAATTATTTTCCTTAGCTCCCTTTATCCAAGTTATATTATCACGCATTTGTTGTTGAATTTCAACAGGAGATTCTTTTGCAATTTCTTCTAAAACTTCCATTGCAATTTTGTCAGACAAATCTAAATCTTCTGGTTTTGAAGAAGTACAAACCCAACGGAAAGGACCAAATCCATAATCAAAACACATAGGTCCCATTATGTCTTGTACGTATGAAGGATAACGGAAAGTTCCATCTTCTTTCATTATATCAGCACCAGCTCTTGAAGATTCCAATAAGAAAGCATTACCATAATCAAAGAAATACATACCTTTTGCAGTTAATTTATTAATAGCTGCAACATGTCTTCTTAGAGATTCTTGTACTTTTTCTTTGAATAATTCTGGTTTATTAGCCATCATATCTTGTGCTTCTTCAAAACTTACTCCTACAGGATAGTATCCACCAGCCCAAGGATTGTGTAATGAAGTTTGATCTGAACCTAAATCTACTGAAATATTATGTTCTACAAGATATTCCCATAAATCAACAACATTCCCTTGATATGCAAATGATACTACTTCTTTATTTTTGCGTGCTTCTTGAACTCTTTCCATCAAAGCATCTAAATCAGAATATACTTCATCAACCCATTTTTGTGAATGACGTTTATTTGTTGCTGCTGGATTAACTTCTGCTGTTATTGATACGCAACCTGCAATGTTTCCTGCTTTTGGTTGAGCTCCACTCATACCTCCTAACCCTGCTGTAACGAATAATTTTCCACCAAGTCCATCTCCTCCAATTTTTCTACCAGCATTTAAAACTGTAATAGTAGTTCCATGTACAATTCCTTGAGGTCCAATATACATATAGCTACCTGCTGTCATTTGTCCATATTGACTAACACCTAAAGCATTGAATTTTTCCCAATCATCAGGCTTTGAATAATTTGGAATAACCATTCCATTTGTTACAACTACTCTTGGTGCATCTTTATGTGAAGGATACAATCCCATTGGATGTCCTGAATACATTACAAGTGTTTGTTCTTCTGTCATTTCAGAAAGATATTTCATTGTAAGGCGATATTGTGCCCAGTTTTGAAAGACTGCTCCATTTCCTCCATATGTTATAAGTTCGTGAGGGTGTTGTGCAACTGCTGGATCTAAGTTATTTTGAATCATTAGCATAATTGCTGCTGCTTGCTCACACTTTGCAGGATATTCTTCTATGCCTCTTGCATACATCTTATAGGTTGGACGATAACGATACATATAAATACGACCATATTTTTCCAATTCTTCTGCAAATTCTTTGGCTAATACGGCGTGAAACTTAGGATCGAAATATCTTAAAGCATTTTTTAATGCTAATTTCTTTTCTTTGTTTGTTAAAATCTCTTTTCTCTTCGGTGCATGACTAACTGAGTAATCATATTCTTGTAACTCAGGTAAATAATCAGGAATACCTTCTAAAATAGCTTCTCTAAATTCCATATCTTTATATATTTATTATTTTATTTCTTTGGGCAAAATTACAAAATATATTTAAACTTCCACTAATCCTAAGACTAATATCTTTTAACGAACTCTTTTAATAGATTACAAAAGTCAATGTGTTTTGTAAATGGTAAATCTTTTCCATTATCGTAAATAGTATGATATTCATTGTATTCACATCCATAAGTAAACAAAAAATGTGCTGGAACACCTCTTTGAACAAAATGACAATGATCACTATTACAAGACTCTTCTCCTAAGAATACTTTTATAAACCATTGATTTTCATTATTTATTTCTTGTAATAATTTTCCAGCCTCAGGTTCTTTTAATCCATTTATTACAGCTACTCCTGTAGCTCCTGTTCCACACATATCTAAATTAAATAAAAATTTTATTTTGTCTAATTCTACATAAGGGTTCTCAGCAGCAAATTTTGAACCTAAAAGACCTATCTCCTCTCCTGTTGCAAAAATAAAAGCAACTGAATGTTCAGCAGGATTTTTTGCATAATATTTCGCTAAATCTAAAAGAACTGCTACTCCGCTTGCATTATCATTTGCTCCCGGAAAGTGAACATTTCCAACTTTTCCTAAGTGATCATAATGTGCAATAAAGACAAAACAACTATCTTTATATTTTGTACCTTCTACAATTCCCCAAACGTTTTGCGATTCATAAGAGGAAATAAATTCGCTATTAATTTCTAATGATAAATGTTTAATCTTCTTATATATTATATTACCTTTGAGTTGCAGGATAGGAAAATCCATTAATGAACGTCCTGTATAATATGGTATTTTATCATATCCTTGAATTACAGCAAGTTTTGGAGTAACGTTTTCTTTCTTTAAACCTCTTAAAAATACTATTATATCAACATAAGATAGAGTTTTAGTATTGAATAACAGTACTTTATCTTGTAATTTTTTTGGTTTAATTTCTTCAATTTGCTTTTTAGTGTTGAAAATTAGTGGTTTAACATTTTCTAACACCATATTTGCCGATGGAGATGAACCAAAAACTAAATAATCCTCGCCAAGCTTCAAAGGTTTCTTTAAATAACGCATTGAAACCTTTAAATCCATAATATTATTTATAGGAAAATTAAGTTTTTGAAATCCATTTTCACCAAGAAGTTTAACTCCGCTTTCTTTTAATTCATTCCTTATAAACGTAGCTGCTTTCTTATCTCCATTATCTACGTATGCTCTTCCTGCCATATATTCACTTGTAAGAGTATCTTTACAATATATTGCATATTTATATGATTGTGCTGAGGATAATGTACTAATTATCAACAGTAAAGCAAAAAAGCTTATTCGCAAATTGCTGAATTTGAATTTATTAAATAGCGTTGATTTTCCCATTTTCCTTTCCATTGATTTTCTTCTATAATTAAATTATTTTTATCTAAGTTATTGTATTCCTTATCTTTAAATACAATTTTTACATAACCTTTTTCTATAATTTCTTTAATGATTAAAAATAGTTTTTCTTCATTTTTATTTTGCCCTTCTTTCAAAAAAAGATAGATTCCTACTTCATTATTATATAAATCCATATTCATTGATGCTAAATCATAACCTGAATTTGGGTTTATTTTAAAAATATATTCATTATAGCGTTCATAAATATTTCCTATTCGTCTTGCTTTTTCTACTCCTATGTTTTCTGAAAGTTTATACATCCATAAAACATGTCGAAAAGCGTCATATTTTCCTGCTTCAATATTTTTGTTATAAAAGTCTTTATCATTTTTTGATAAATTATCCATCGTAATAAGAACAGAGTTTGATATATCTAATGATTTCTTTATTGAGTTAAAATTTTTAAAACACCAAATTTTATCTTTCGTACTTAAACTTTTAAAAAGCATTTTTTTATTTTGAGAATACAAAGAAAAATTCAAAGCAAATAAAAAGATGAACAAAAAAGTCAAAGAAATATTTCTCATAACTCAAATTTTAACTCCCTATATTTTAAAAAAATCAAGTCAATTGATCAGTTGGTCGATTTTTTTTGAAGCATTTGGGCTTAAAATTGGCAAAATTCAGTGAAATTAGCATTGTAATTAGTTGTTATTCTTATAGTTAAAGTTTAAAAATATCAAAAAAATGTTCCATCTATTTTTTTCCGAAAATTGACTATTTTTAAATAATTCCTAAGCTTTTTGATATTTCCAACATTTTTAATATTGGTTTTTCAGCATCTTTCATTAATTCTTCTGATAGTATAATTTCGTTGTTTAAATTTTCCATTACATCTATCACTTTTTCCATTGTGTTTAATTTCATATTGCGACAATCATTACAAGGAGTATTTTCATTTGGTGTAACTACAATAAATTCTTTGTTTGGATTATCTTTTTTTAGTTTGTGAGTTATTCCTGATTCTGTTGCAACTAAGAATTTAGTATTTTCTGAGTTTTTAACAAATTTTATCATAGCTTGAGTAGATCCTACAAAGTCTGCAAGTTGTAAAACTGAGTCATTACATTCTGGATGTGCTATTAAAGTATAGTCTTTATATTTGTTTTTCAACTCTTTTACATATTCAGGTGTTAATAACTCATGAACTTCGCAACTTCCTTTCCAAAGAACCATTTCTCTATTAGTAATACGATTAATATATCCTCCTAAATTTTTGTCAGGGGCAAAGATAATTTTCTGATTTTTAGGAAGAGAATTTATCATCTGTACTGCATTTCCTGATGTGCAAATTATATCTGAAAGAGTCTTTATTTCAGCAGAACAATTAATGTAAGATATTACAATATGGTCAGGATATTGTTCTTTAAATGCTTTAAATTCTTCATATTTACAAGAATCTGCAAGAGAACAACCTGCATTAAAATCTGGTATTATTACCTTTTTATTAGGATTAAGTATCTTTGCTGTTTCTCCCATGAAGTGTACTCCACATAAGAGAATTATATCAGCTTCTGTTTCTTTAGCTATTTGTGCTAAATTTAAGCTATCTCCTACATAATCAGCAACTTCTTGTATTTCAGGTAAACAATAGTAGTGTGCTAATATTACAATATTTTTTTCTTTTTTTAATTTCTCAACTTTTTCAAAAAAAAGCTTTTTATCCATAATTATTATTTTTTTTATTTATAATGATTTATTATAGCTATGTGAAATTTGTTGAAAAAAAATCTCACAAAAAAATTATTGCAAATATACGTCTTTTTATTAACAAAACAAGACAATTTATCTACATTTTAATTTTGTATATATCAGTAAATTATCTAAATTATTAACAAATATTTAATTTCACCTTTTTGTTGATAAAATTTTATAAATTTAAATGTAAAATTGTGTTAATAAAGTGTTTATTTTCTTGTTAATTAAAGGGTAAATATTAACAATGAGATAATTATAAAATGATATGAATAGCTTTTTCACGACTTCTTAACAAAAAAATTGTTGAAATGTTTTAGTGATTTTTTTTAAAGAAAAATTTTATTTTTTCAAAGAAATATTTTATAAAATCATTGAAAAAAATTAAAAAATCTAAGAAATAATTCTTAAAAAAATGTTATCTTTGCGAGATTATAATAACTAAATTTTTAAAATATGAGTAAAGTAATACCTATGGCTTGTGATCATGCCGGATTTGAACTAAAAGAATTTCTTAAATCTGCTCTTACTGAAAGAGGATTAGAAATTAAAGATTTTGGAACTTATACTTCTGATTCTGTGGATTATCCTGATATGATTCATCCTTTGGCTAAAGAAATTAATGCTGGAAATTATGAATTTGGAATTATAATGTGTGGTAGTGCAAATGGAGTTTCTATGGTTGCAAATAAGTATCAAAATGTTAGATGTGCACTTTGTTGGCAGGAAGAAATAGCACAATTGGCTAAACAACACAATAATGCAAATATTATATCATTACCTGCTCGTTTTATTTCAAAAGAAAAAGCACTTTCAATAGTTGATGCTTACTTAAATACTGAATTTGAGGGAGGAAGACATCAAAAAAGAGTAGAAAAAATACCTATTAAATAAGTTTTCTTTATATGAACACGAGTGAATACAAGAGATTTTTACACATTTGCAATAAAAATGTGGATAATTCTCATTTTGAGTTATTTAATCCTAATGATATGGTTCACTCGGTTTTTGATGATATAAATAAACTTAAAAATCAAGCCTATAAAATTAGACAAAAATTCATTGATAATATAGTTGATAATCTTCTTTTATTTGAAAAAAATCTTCTTTCAAATAAAGGGAAAATTAATTGGTGTTTATCTTACGAGGATTTTACAGAACAATTACTTAATCTTTTGAGTAATAAGAAAATAAAATCTGTTAATGTTTTTTTTTCTAATTTTACAGAAGAATTAGGGTTAAAAGAAATATTAAAAAATGAAGGAATATCTTCATTTTCAAAGGAAAACAAATGTTCTATTCTTTCACCTAACTTAGCGATTGTTGACACTGCAAGTATGTTTTCGGTGTTTGATTCTGTTTTTGAAATGGAATTATTTTTAGACTCTAAAATTAAAATATTTATACTACCAATTAACAAATTTATTTGTAATATATCTGATATTGATATATTTACACATATATTTTCAATTTATGAAAAAAATACTTCATCACCTATATTATCAAATATTTTCACTCCTTCATCTCTTGATACTAATAAAGAAACATACGTTTTCATAGTAGATAATTCGCGAAGTAATCTATTGGCTTTCAAAGAACAAAGAAAAATATTATCTTGCATAGATTGCGGAGCTTGTAAGAAGGTTTGCCCTGTTTATCAGTCTATAAAAGATGAGCCATATAACAATACAATAACAGGACCTGTAGCAAACGTTATCTTGCCTTACTTAGAAAATTTTGAAAATTATAAACATTTAAGTTATAATTGTTTACTTTGTGGAAATTGTTCAAGTGTTTGCCCTATAAATATTCAAATACATGATTTAATTCTTGAAAACAGAAAATTTTTCTTTGAAAATAAAATATTGGATTTTGATGATAACTTATTAATTATTAGTTTAAAAAGATTTTTTTCAAAAAGAAAAAAAATGAATTCAAAATCGTGGTATAAGAGATATTTATTGCGTAGAATGATACCAAAAACCACAAGAAAATTGGTACAAATTCCTCAATTTTCAAAAAGAACATTTAATCAAATACAATACAATAAAACTCGAAAATAATGAAAAAAATAAATCAAATCGAAAATGAAGATAAATTATTAGAGTTTGTTTACAACAATAGGGTAGATGAATTTAAAGAGAGTATAGACAAAGTAATTATTTCTAATAAATTGTCAGATTATTCCGAAGAAGATTTATTTAATTTAATACATTATTTAGATTTAACTTCTTTAAAATCAACAGATAACGTTAAAACAATTACTCAATTTGTTAAAAATAGTGTTTTAGTCTGTAAATCAAAGAGTTATTACGTAGGAGGAATTTGTTGTTATTCTCCATTCTTATCGCAAATCAATGATTTTAAGCCATCAAAGGAAATAAAATCGGTAGTAGTTGCAGGGGGATTTCCTCATTCTCAAATTCCATTGAACGTAAAGAAAGAAGAAATAAAATATGCAATAGAAAACGATGCAGATGAGATAGATATATGTTTAAATAGAGGTTTATTTTTTGATGAAAATAAAGAGAAAGCAGCTAAAGAGATAAGAGAGATAAAAGATTTGATTGAATCAGCAAGCAAAAACATAGTTTTGAAAGTTATTTTAGAAGTAGGGGAATTGTCTTCTTTTAAAAATATAATGCAAGCCTCACTTTTATGTTTAGAAAATGGTGCAGATTTCATCAAAACCTCAACAGGAAAGATAGAAAAAGGAGTAGACATTTATTCTTTTTCAGTAATGATGCTTGCTCTTAGGCAGTATTATTGTAAAACCAATATTTTGAAATCTATAAAAGTAGCAGGTGGAATCAGAATGATAGAAGAGGCTATTTTATATACTAATTTATACCGAAAATTCATCACATCAGATTTTGATAATAACTATTTTAGAATAGGTTGTAGTCAATTATTTGATAAAATCAAAGAAAAATTAACGAGAGATAAATAAGATATGAAGCAATTACGTAAAAAATTATCGTTATATAACGAACCGCAAAGAGTAAAAGAATTAGGTATTTATCCATATTTTAGACCTATTTCAAGCGAGCAAGATACAGAAGTTATCATGCGAGGAGAAAAAGTATTGATGTTTGGATCAAATAGTTATTTAGGATTAACTAATCACCCTAAAATCAAAGAAGCGAGTATTGAAGCAATAAAAAAATATGGTACAGGTTGTGCTGGTTCTCCGTTTTTAAATGGTACTTTGGATATTCATATAGAATTAGAAGAAAAACTTGCAGATTATGTTGGTAAAGAAAAGGCTATAGTTTATTCTACAGGATTTCATTCAAATATTGGAGTGATTCCTACAATTATGGGAAGAAATGACCACATTATTTGTGATGAATTGAATCATGCTTCAATAGTTGAAGGACGTAGACTTTCATTTGCTTCGTCTCATCGTTATAAACATAATGATATGTCTTCGTTGGAAGATGTGTTAAAAAAGATTCCATACGATAGTATTAAGTTAATAGTAACAGATAGTGTGTTTTCAATGGAAGGAGACGTAGCCGATTTACATAAAATTACAGCTTTGGCAGAAGAATATAATGCTTCTGTTTATGTAGATGAAGCACATTCACTTGGAATATTTGGAAAAGAGGGTAGGGGATTATGTTCGGAATATGGATTGACAGATAAAGTTGATTTAATTATGGGAACATTTTCTAAATCCTTAGCAACAATAGGGGGATTTATAGCAACTGATTCTGAAACTATAAATTTCTTGAAACATCATTCACGTCCATACATTTTTTCTGCTTCAATATCTCCTGCTGCTACTGCAAGTGTGATAGCAGCGATAGATATAATAAAACAAGAGCCTGAAAGAATAGAAAATTTGTGGAAGATAACAGATTATGCTTTAAAAACATTTAGAGAATTGGACTTTGAAATAGGAAATACCTCTACTCCAATAATACCACTTTATGTAAGAGATATGGATAAAACATTCCTTATTACACAAGAACTTTATGAACAAGGAATATTTATTAACCCTGTTATTCCTCCTGCTTGTTCTCCTGAGGATACTTTAATAAGATTTTCTCTTATGGCTACACATACAAAAGAGCAAGTAGAAGAAGCAATAGATAAATTACATACAACATTCCGCAAATACGATATAATAAAATAAGAATATTATGAATACTATCACTATAAAGACCGTTATAAATAAAAAAGATTTTAAAAAGTTTATAGATTTTCCTTATACGCTTTTCAAAGATGATAAGAAATGGGTTCCATCCTTGGTAATGGATGAAAAAACTACCTTTGACAAAAAGAAAAATCCTGCTTTGGAGTTTTGTGATTTTAAAATCTTTTTAGCATATAAAGGGCCTGAAGTAGTAGGTAGGGTTGTAGGAATGATAAACCATAAATCTAACGAGATTTGGAAAGAAAAAAGAATTCGAT
The DNA here is from genome assembly GCA_937876865.1 of uncultured Bacteroidales bacterium. Classification (GTDB taxonomy): domain Bacteria; phylum Bacteroidota; class Bacteroidia; order Bacteroidales; family P3; genus Onthomorpha. The sequence goes on from CALEFF010000009.1 coordinate 28,309, forward strand.
TTGGTTGGTTAGATTTTATAAATGAAGATATAGTTTGTCAAAAACTTTTAGAGGCGGTGGAAAATTGGGGTAGGAGTGAAGGAATGACAGAAATAGTAGGTCCAATGGGCTTTACTGATATGGATAAGGAAGGAATGCTTGTTGAAGGCTTTGAAGAGGATTGTTCAATGCCTACTTACTATAATCCTTCCTATTATCCAGAAATAATGGATAGGATTTCCTATAAGAAAGAAGTAGATTGGATTCAATATAGAATAAAAGCAAATCAAGAAATTCCTGAAAAGATTTTACGAATCAATAATCTAATTAAGGAAAAGTATAATCTTAGGATTGTAGAAGGACTATCGGCACAACAAATTGCAAAGAGATATGGTCAGAAATTATTTGAAACGCTAAACGAAGCTTTCTCTCATCTTTTTGGATATGTGCCTTTGAATGAAAAACAAATGCAGTTCTATATAGATATGTATTTTCCTTTTTTAGATAAAAGACTTTTATGTTTGATTGTTGATGAAAACGATGAAATAGCAGCCTTTGGTGTTTCTATGCCTTCATTAACTGAGGCTCTTCGAAAGAGTAAAGGAAAACTTTTTCCTTTTGGTTGGTATCATCTTTTGAAAGCAATACATAATTTTGAGAATATAGATTTGTATTTTAATGGTGTTCATCCTAAATGGCAGAATAAGGGAATACATTCTATATATTATGCTGAGATGAATAAGCAATATATAAATCTTGGTTCAAAAACTGCTATTGCAAACCCACAATTAGAAACTAATCTTGCAGCTCGTATTTGGGAAAAATATGAGGATTCTAATATTGTTATGAGAAGAAGGGCATATATTAAAGAAATACCTGAGGATAATCGTGAAAAAGTTTTGGTAACTGGTGCAAGTGGATTTATAGGTAGTACTTTAATTGATAAATTGCTTGAAGATGGAAAATATAATGTGTATGCAGGGGTTAGGAGTACATCAAGTAAAAAATATTTGCAAGATACAAGAATAAATTTCATTGATTTAGCCTTTTCTGATTCTGAAAAATTAAAAAAACAATTAAAAGAATATAATTTTAAATGTGTATTTCATTTAGCAGGCCTTACAAAAGCAAAGAGAAATGAAGACTTTGAAAGAGTTAATTATGACTTTACAAAAAATTTGGTTGATGCTATTGATGTAAATACAACAAAACTGATATTCTTATCTTCTTTTGCAGCTCATGGACCAGGAAATGAAAAAACTTTTGATAAGGCTAAGGTGAGCGATGTGAATAATCCGAACACTGCATACGGAGTTTCAAAACTAAAAGCCGAGGAATATATTAACTCAAACTTTAAAGGAAAATACGTTATTTTGAGACCAACTGGTGTTTATGGTCCACGTGAAACAGATTACTTTGTTTTTTTTCAAACTATTAATAATCACTTAGAACCATATTTAGGATTTGTTCCTCAACACTTGACTTTTGTCTATTCAAAGGATCTTGTAGATGTATGTATCAAAGCTTTTGAAAGTGATATTTCAAGAAGCAACGGTGGAGCGGTTTATATTGCAACACCAAATTCCAAAATAGACAATAGTGAATTTAATAAAAATATTGCGGAATACGGTGGAGCCATATATGTAAGTTCTGAAGCTTCAAATCTTTTAATAAGCAACTGTAAATTCAATGAGAATTCCGCTAATTATTATGGAGGAGCCATGGTATGGAATGGAACAACCGGCCGCATTGAAAATTCAACATTCCGCTTAAATAAAGCAAATAGTAGAAGTTTTGTCGTTGATAATGAAGGATATTACTTGATTGGAACTTTCAAGGGTTATGAACACTATGTTAATGCAATTTACTCTGATATGGATT
>CALEFF010000010.1 GCA_937876865.1 uncultured Bacteroidales bacterium
CTATGAGTTTATCTTATCAAAAAGATATAAATAACAATACAACAGGAACAACCCGTAAAAGAATAAGTAGAAAGAATCTTGAACAAATTTCTATTCCCATCCCTCCACTTTCAGAACAGGAACAGATTGTATCTGAATTGGATTTGATATCAGGAGTTATTGATAAAAAGAAACAACAACTTAAAGAATTGGATTCTCTTGCTCAATCAATCTTTTATGAAATGTTTGGCGACCCTGTGGAAAATGAAAAAGGTTGGGAGGTGAAGCGAATAGAAGAAATTTGTGAAGTATACAGAGGAGGTTCTCCTCGTCCAATAGAGAAGTTTCTTGGGGGAAATATTCCATGGATTAAAATTGGAGACGCAACACAAGGAGATAGTATTTTTCTTTCAAAAACAAAAGAGCATATTATCGAAGAAGGATTAAAGAAAACACGATTTATTCATTCTGGAAGTCTTATTTTTGCTAATTGTGGAGTTTCTTTAGGTTTTGCGAGAATTATTACTTTTGATGGGTGTATCCATGATGGTTGGTTGGCATTTGATAATATTTCAAGTGAAATAGATAAAATATTTTTTTTAAAGTCGCTTAATTTTTGTACTTCTTATTTTAGACGTATTGCACCTGATGGAATTCAACCTAATCTTAATACTTCAATAATGAAGTCTTTTAGACAAATATTGCCTCCATTTGATATGCAGATTAGTTTTGTTGAAAAAATTCAAACTATTGAAAGATTGAAACAGTCATTGTCTAAATCTTTGATAGAAACGGAAACTTTGTTTGATAGTCGTATGGATTTTTATTTTAATTCTTAATGTGCTATGAGAAACTTTGACTATATAAAAGAATTAGGTTTAGATGACTTGTATAGATTTTGTTCTACTGCGGAAGAGAATCAAATCAGCAATCCTGTTTTCAGTGCCATAAATGCAAGAAAGGCATTAGAATATATGGTTCGTGCTATATATAAGATAAAGAATTTGGAAATTGGAGAAAGACAATCTTTATTTGAACTTATAGATGCAGAACCTTTCAAGGAGTTTATCTCTGACGAAAAAATGATGATGTCGATTCATTACGTTAGAAAAGTCGGCAATAATGGAGCTCATACCTCTTCGGTAAGCAAGAAAGAATCTTTCTTTTGTCTTTTAAACACATACAATATAGTCGCTTCAATCCTCATTAAATTAAGAATACTTCAAAGCATTGCACCTTTCAACAAAGACTTAATTCCAAACTCTCCTCAAAACCCTACTCCTTTTATAGAAAGCAATGATACGGACAAAATTGTTAAACTTGCAGACAAGGACTCAGTTAATTCTCCTCAACCTGTTGCTTATCTTCCTTTGGATATTTCGGAAGAAGAGACAAGAAGACTTTACATTGACTTGATGCTTAAAGAATCTGGTTGGGAAATTTTAGAAACAAAGGGATTGATTCAAGCATCGAAAGCATGTATAGAAATAGAGGTTGAAGGAATGCCTAACAACAAGAATATAGGTTATGTGGATTATGTGCTTTTTGGTAGTAATGGAAAACCGTTGGCAATTATTGAAGCAAAAAAAACATCTATTTCTGCCGAAAGTGGAAAACATCAAGCAGAATTATATGCAGATTGTTTAGAAAAACGATATGGTGTTCGTCCTGTTATTTATTATACAAACGGATTTCAGACCTATATAATAGACTCTCTTGGTTATCCTTCAAGAAGACTTTATAGTTTTCATACGGAAGACGATTTAGAAAGACTGATTCAAAAGCGAGGAAGAAAAGATATTTCAGATTTCTCTATCAATCAAAATATAACAGATAGAGCATATCAAGAAATAGCAATCAAGAAGGTTTGCGAACATTACAACAAAAAACATAGAAAAGCTTTGCTTGTGATGGCAACAGGCACAGGAAAAACAAGAGTTGCTATTTCGTTGGTTGATGTATTGAAAAGAAATGATTGGGTAAAGAATGTTCTTTTTCTTGCAGATAGGACTTCTCTTGTTACGCAAGCTCAAAGAAATTTTAGTAAACTCTTGCCAAATGAAACGATATGTGTGTTGAACGAAACGGGCAATTCTAAAAAAGATTTGGACGCTCGCTTAGTATTCTCTACATATCAAACAATGATTAACTACATTGATAATGATGAGAAGTTGTTTTCTGTTGGTAGGTTCGATTTAATTGTTATTGATGAGGCTCATCGTTCAATCTTTGGCAAGTATGGTGCTATCTTCAATTACTTTGATGCAATGCTTATAGGACTTACCGCTACTCCAAGAGAAGAAATAGAAAAATCAACTTACGACATTTTTGAAATGGAGCAAGGTTTTCCTAATTATGCCTACGAACTTGAAGATGCGGTAGAGGAGAAATATCTTGTGAATTACACAGGATTTAAGCGTGGAAGTCTAATTATTAAAGAGGGCATAAAATACGAGAATCTTTCCGATGAAGAAAAGAAACAAATGGAACGTATTTGGGAATATGAAATGACTATAAACACTTTATCGGAAGGACCAAGAAATATTAAAAGCAGTGAAATCTTTACATATATCCATAATATTGACACAATAGATAAAGTGTTGCAAGATTTAATGGAAAACGGATTGAAAGTGCAAGGTGGAGAACGCATAGGAAAGACTATTATTTTTGCTTACAGACACGAACATGCAGAAAAGATTGTTGAGCGTTTTAAGATTCTTTACCCGGAATATGGTTCTGATTTCTGCGTTTTGATAGATAATACAATTACTTTCTCACAAGACTTGATTGATAAGTTTGAACAAAGGAATTCTTTTCCTCAGATTGCTGTTTCTGTTGATATGCTTGATACAGGAATTGATGTACCTGATATTTTGAATTTGGTATTTTTCAAACCTGTTAAGAGTAAGATAAAGTTTATGCAAATGATAGGACGAGGAACAAGACTTTCAGAAGGAATATTCGGCAACAAAGACAAAGAAGAGTTCTATATCTTTGATTGGTGTGGAAATTTTGAGTATTTTGGAAAGCACCCTAATGGAAAGGAATCAAAAACAGTTCAATCATTAACAGAAAGATTATTTGGATTACAAGTAGATATTGCTTTTCATTTACAACATCAAAAATATCAAGAAGATAATTTTGCAAAGAAACTTCACGATAAGACTAAGAATATTTTAAAAGAACAAGTTTATTTATTGTCTGATAATCATATTTCAGTTAGAGCAAAATGGGAAGAAGTATCTCGTTTCAAAAAAGATGAAACTTGTTGGATATGCCTTACTGAATTAGACGCATTAACATTAAAGAAAGACATCGCTCCATTGATTGCAAAAAACACATCAGATGAAAACGCAAAAAGATTTGATATTCTAATGCTTTCAATAGAACTATCGTTGTTAGATGATACTATAAATGCACACAAGGCAATAGAGAAAGTTATTGTTATTGCTGAAAAATTACAAGAAATAGCAACTATTCCACAGATTAAAGCAAAAATAGATACCATAAAAGAAGTCTGCAATATTGTGTCTTGGGAAAATACAAATCTTGAATGGTTGGAAAAAGTGCGTGAGGATTTAAGAGATTTAGTAAAATTCTTATTGGGAGGCAATAGAACCTTTGTTGTAGATATAGAAGATGTTTTAAGCAATAATGGAGAAATAAAAGGTGTTCCTATAAAAGTTTCATATAAACAAAAGATTTTAGATTTCCTTGTAGAGAATAGAAATTTACCTGTTCTGGATAAGATATATTCAATGGAGCAACTTTCAATAGAAGATATAAAAGAATTAGAACATATTTTGTGGAGTGAACTTGGAAGTAAAGAAGACTATGAAAAACTTTCAAAGGAAAACAATGTAGCAGTTTTTATTCGTTCGATAATAGGAATAGATAGAAGAAGTGCCGTTGAAAGATTTTCTAAATTCATTTTCGATATCCGAGAAGAACTTGGCGGACAGGACATTCCCTTTATCGCGTGTGAAATTTGGGGTGGGGAAGATTGTAAAATTTACGCGCCTGAAAAGTACCACAAAGGCATTGCAGAAGTCAACCGTCAACTTTTCGAAGTGGTGCAAAAGACGGAAAACTGCGCTTGGATTTCCAGCGTAGGCGTAGCGCACACCAAGGGCGACGAAGTACATTTTGCAAAGGAAGGTATGCGCGAACTTGGCTACCGTTTTGCAGATAAATATTTAGAAGTATGGGGTAATAAAATGAGAAAAAAATATTGTTTAAAAAACAGAAAACTTTATCTAATAAATTAGGTCTATTTTCACCAGTTTTATTTAATAATTCTGAAATGAAATAATCAAACATATGAGATTCCATACCAGTATTTCCCATACTTCCGATTTCTTCTTTATCAGAAAGAATGCAAACAGCAGTTGTTTTAACATTTTCTAAATCCATCATAGCTCTTAGAGAAGTATAAGCACAAACTCTAT
>CALEFF010000011.1 GCA_937876865.1 uncultured Bacteroidales bacterium
TCTTCTTGTTCTCCGTGTGGAACTACTACTTGTTTTATAGGAAGATTAAAATGTTTTGCAAAGGCAAAATCCCTGCTATCGTGTGCTGGCACTGCCATAACGGCTCCTGTGCCATAGCCTGCTAAGACATAATCGGAAATCCAAATAGGAACTCTCTCGCCACTCAAAGGATGAAGTGCGTAAGAGCCGGTAAATACTCCCGAAACTTTCTTTACTTCTGCTTGACGTTCTCTTTCGCTACGGTTTTTAGCCCAAGAAACGTATTTTTCTACTTCTTCTTTTTGTTCTTGTGTGGTTAAGTCGGCGATTTTGTCGTGTTCCGGACAAAGAACCATAAAAGTAACTCCGAAAAGCGTGTCTGCTCTTGTTGTAAACACTTCTAAGGTTTCGCCATTCTCTAATTTAAAATACACAGCCGCTCCTTGACTCTTGCCAATCCAGTTTCTTTGTATTTCTTTCAATGAGTCTGTCCAATCAAGCTTGTCTAAATCGTTAAGAAGTCTTTCTGCGTATGCTGTGATTCTTAAAGACCATTGACGCATTGACTTTCTTTCAACGGGATAACCTCCTCTTACCGATACGCCATTAACAACCTCATCGTTAGCAAGCACTGTTCCAAGTTCGCTACACCAATTCACCATAGAATCTGAAAGGTATGCTATTCTATAATTCATCAAAATGTCTGCCTTTTCTTTGTCTGAAAAGTTTTTCCACTCTTCTGAGGTGAATTTTTCTGTTTGTGAGGTTGCGGCATTTATGTTTTGGTTTCCTTCTTTCTCAAATACACAAATCAATTCTTCTATTGGGCGTGCTTTTTGTGCATCATTGCAATAGTAACTGCCAAATAATTTTAAGAAAGTCCATTGTGTCCATTTGTAATATTTGTCATCGCATGTTCTTACTTCTCTATCCCAATCGTAAGAAAGACCTAAAATATCTAATTGCTGACGATAACGATTTATATTATTCTCTGTGGTGATTGCAGGGTGTTGTCCTGTTTGTATTGCGTATTGTTCTGCTGGCAATCCGTAAGCATCGTATCCCATAGGGTGCAATACGTTGAAGCCTTGCAAGCGTTTGTATCTTGAAAATATGTCTGAGGCTATGTAACCAAGCGGATGTCCTACGTGAAGTCCTGCTCCCGATGGATAAGGGAACATATCTAAAACGTAATACTTTGGTTTGTCTTCTCTAATCTCTGCTTTAAAGGTTTTGTTCTCTTTCCAAAAGTTTTGCCACTTTGGTTCGATTTCTCTAAAATTGTATTCCATATATCGTTTTTTTTAATTCTCTTGTTTTAAGTTTAATTCTACTACATTTTCTACGTGATGTGTGTGTGGAAACATATCTACCGGACGTATTTTCCCTACATTATATATAGAAGATAGCATTTCCAAATCTCTGGCTTGCGTTGCAGGGTTGCAACTTATGTAAACTATTTTGCGAGCCTTTATCTTCAAGAGTTGATTTACTACATTTTCTGCCATTCCTGCACGAGGTGGATCGGTAATTACTACATCGGGAGTGCCATATTGAGCAACGAAATCATCATTTAGTATCTTTGCCATATCGCCTGCTATGAATGTAGTGTTGTAAATCTGATTATACTCTGAATTTATCTTAGCATCTTCAACTGCATCTTCAACATACTCTACTCCTACTACTTTTTTTGCAAGGTGTGCTACGTAATTTGCAATTGTTCCTGTGCCTGTGTATAGGTCATACACAATATCTGAGGGTTTTATCTCTGCAAAATCGGCTGCAATTGAGTAAAGACGTTCGGCTTGCTGAGGATTTGTTTGATAAAATGTCTTTGGACGTATTTTAAAGGTAAGAATTTTATCGCTTTTGTAAGCCTGCATTGTTTCTCTTATATGATCGTTGCCAGAATATAAGAGTATTTCTTGGTCTGATATTGAATCGTTGAATTTTTCGTTAATACAATACATTAAAGATGTGATTTGAGGAAAGTTTTCCTTTATATTATCTAACATAGGTATTATTTCCTCACTTTGTTTTGCAAATATTACTATCAACATTAACTCTTTTGTGGAACTTGTTCTTACAATCATTCCTCTTAAAAAGCCTACATGAGAACGTATGTCGTAATATTCTAAGTTTTTTTCTTGCGAATATTTTCTTATGTGATTTCTTAACTGATTAGAAATATCATCTTGCAAGATGCAATGCTTAATATCTATTACCTTATCAAAGAATGTTGGTGCATGAAAGCCTAATGCTCCTTGCGAAGACCTCTCTTCGTTAGAATTTACATTCTCTATCCATTGTTTTGTAGAGAATGTAAATTCTAATTTATTTCTATAGTAATATATATTTTCGGAAGGTAGGATTGTTTGCATTTGAGAACAATCTATTTTGCCTATTCGTTCAAGATTGTCTTTTACTTGACGTTGTTTATACTTTACTTGCTCAGCATAATCCCAAGTTTGCCACTTACAACCACCACATTGAGTAAAGTGAGGACATTTTTGCGCAACTCTTTTCTCTGAATAATGATGTATTTTTACTGCTTTAGCTTGTGCAAAATTCTTTTTTTTGCGATATATTTCCAAATCCACAATATCTCCCGGCACTACAAAAGGTACAAACACTACCATTTCATCTATTTTAGCAATAGCATTTCCCTCTGCCGCAGCATCAGTAATCAAAACTTTTTCTATAAGTTGTTTTTGTTTTGTCTTTCTCAATTTCATCTCGTATTAAAAAAAAAGAAGCATTGGATTTGTCAATGCTTCTCGCAAAATATCTTTCGATTTTTTCTCTCTCGTAAAATAGTTATAAAAAACTATCTTTCGTCAGAAACAGTTAATTTATGTCTTCCGTGAGCTCTGCGAGCAGCTAAGACTCTTCTTCCATTAGCTGTAGACATTCTTTTTCTGAATCCGTGTTTGTTTACTCTTTTTCTGCGTGAAGGTTGATATGTTCTTTTCATTTCTATGTTGTTTTATTTTTTTTCAGACTGCAAAAGTACAGTATTTTTTTGAATTAGCAACTACTTATTGTAAAAAAATTGTGTTTTTACGTTACTTTTTTCTCTTTTTTTCTTGTTACAACTAACATTTTTCGTAATTTTGCCAAACATTTGAAATGTATTTTTCTTGAATGGATAAAAGATTAAACGACTTAATAGAATTAAATGATTGGCAAGTAGAACTAATTAACTTGCTTGGCGTAGAGAGATTGATTACAAAATTCCCTTATTGCAACATATTATATATGTATGCAGCACGTTATAGTTCTATTCTAAACAATCAAAACAAGGATAAGTACAAAACTTTATCTGCGGTTTACATTTCCGATAGAATTAGGTTAAAAGATTTTTTGGAATCTCCTATCTTGGAAAATCCATATAAAAAACAATCTATTATTAAACAACAAAGCAATAAAGATATTCTTGAAGAAATAAATCAATATACAGAGCCTGATTTAGGCGATAACCCAACAAAAGAAGAGTTAATTGAAAGATTTTTAAAGATAGAAAACCCTAAGGTTTCGCAAAGTAAGGAAGATTTGTCTTCTTCTTTCACAATTGATAAGATTATCAAAAATAGTGCCTCAAAAGAGTTTAAAAATGTTACCGAAACAATGGCTAAAATTTACCTTCAACAAGGAAACAAAACTATGGCAATAAAAATTTATGAGCAGTTAATGATTGATAATCCAAAAAAAAGTGTTTACTTTGCAAACCGAATTAAAGAAATAAATAATTGAATAATCAATAAAAATAAGTTATAAAAATGTTCGTATTATTAACCGTATTAATTGTTATAGTTGCAGTTTTGTTAGCAGTAGTTGTATTGATACAAAACTCAAAAGGTGGTGGATTAGCAGCAAACTTTGCTTCTCAAAATCAAATTATGGGTGTAAGAAAAACTGCTGACGTTTTAGAAAAAGCAACTTGGATATTAGCAGTGGTAATGCTTGTTTTATGCCTTGCGGCTACAGCTTTAACACCAGGAAAGGTTAAAGTTGAAAACACAAATGGAACACAATTGGATCCTAATGCAATAAAAACTACTGTTCCTGCAAAACCACAAGCACCTGCAATGCCAATTGCACCTGCACAAAACAATCAAACAAATCCTGCTAACTAAGTTAGAGAAAATAGAATTAAAAAAAGCCGTGAACGTTTTAAAGTTTCACGGCTTTTTTAGTTATTTAGTTTTGCCTAAAAGTTTAAACATATTATTTTTATACGCCTCTACACCCGGTTGATTAAAGGGATTGACTTTTAAAGCATAGGCACTTAACGCACATGCAAACTCAAAGAAATACAAGAGTGCACCTAATGTTTTTTCTTCTATCTTTTCAATCTCTATTATAATCTGTGGCACACCTCCATCAATGTGTGCTTGTTGCGTTGCTTTGAGTGCTACTTGATTTATTTGATTTAATGAATGCGAAAGCAAATAATTCAAGCCATCTTTATCTTCTTTATCAAAAGGAATCTCTACTTTTTTATTACTATTTTCTACTTTCAATACTGTTTCAAACATCAATCTTTCACCTTCTTGAATATATTGTCCCATAGAATGCAGGTCCGTTGTATTTAAAAGGCAAACAGGAAATAATCCTTTACCATTTTTTCCTTCACTTTCTCCAAAAAGTTGTTGCCACCAACGAGATAAATATTGCAAAGCAGGTTGATAAGATAAGAATACATCTATTTTCTTTCCTTTATTATATAATAGATTTCTAAATGCAGCATATTTCCAAACAGGATTAGTCATTGATTTATCATTTATCAACACTTCTCTCATTTCTTTTGCACCTTGCATTATTGCTTCTATATCATAGCCCGCAACTGCAATAGGTAATAATCCCACAGGAGTCAAAACAGAGAATCGTCCTCCAACATCATCTTTTATTTCAAAGGTTTTGTATCCGTTTTCAGTAGCCAATCCTCTCAAAGCACCTTTTGACTTATCTGTTATTGCAATAATTCTTTCCTTTGTATTTTCTTTTCCATATTTTTCTTCTAATGCTTTTTTCAAAATACGAAAAGCAATTGCAGGTTCTGTGGTTGTACCAGATTTAGATATTACACAAAGAGAAAAATCCCTTGTTTTCAAAACCTCTAACAAGTCTGCCATATAATCTTCCGAAAGATTTTCGCCCGCATACAATATTATAGGAGAAATTTTCTTCGCAAGCAAACTATCAAAAGCCCCACTCAGTGCTTCAATCACTGCTCTTGCTCCAAGATATGAACCTCCTATTCCTATAACTACAAGTATTTCATTTTTTTCTCTTAAATTTCTTGCAACCTTACTTATATCCGAAAGATTTTCTGTTTGCAAAGGCAAATCCCTCCAACCTAAAAAATCATTCCCTTCTCCATTTGCATTCATTATTAACTCGTGAGAAATCAACATTTCTTTTTCCCAAGTTTGTAAGTCTTGGTTTGTACAAACTCCTGCAAAGTCAAAATCAATTTTTATCATATTCTAATGTATTTATTTTTACAAATATACAACATTTTACCAATCTATTGGTTCAATTCCTTTGGATTGCAAAAAATTATTAGTCAATGAAAAATGTTTACAACCAAAAAAACCTCTATAAGAACTCAATGGAGAAGGGTGTGGTGCTTTTAAAATCAAGTGTTTATTTGAATCAATATATTTTCCTTTTTGTTGAGCATAAGAACCCCAAAGAATAAAAACTAAATTCTCCTTTTTCTCTGCCAATATCTTTATAACGCTGTCGGTAAACTGCTCCCAACCTCTATTTTGATGTGAACCCGCTTTGTGAGCCTCTACTGTAAGAGTTGCATTCAAGAGTAAAACTCCTTGATTTGCCCATCGAGTTAAATCTCCGCTTAAAGGCATTGTTTTTCCCAAGTCTTGCTCAATTTCTTTGTAAATATTTCTCAAAGAAGGTGGCAAAACACAACCCTCTTGTACCGAAAAACACAATCCATGTGCTTGGCCGGGTTCATGATACGGGTCTTGGCCAATAATTACCACTTTTACAGAATCATAAGGACATAAATCAAAAGCCGCAAATATATTTTTAGCATGCGGATATATTGTTTTTGTACTATATTCTTGATGAATAAAATTCCTCAAACCAAGAAAATACTCCTTATCAAACTCATTTTCCAACTCTCTTTTCCAACTCTCTTCTATTTTTACATTCATTTCTTATATTTTTTTACAGACAATACAAATCTTTTCTTCATTTCCAATCGTAGTAAAAAACAAATAAATCTCCCCTCCTTCTTTTATTTTTGTCTTATTTCTTATTTCCTTTACCGTTTGTGGAAAATTTCTAATAGTAATGTTTGCTTGTTTTATATCTTTCAACGCTTTTGGACTTGCATTTCTTTGTTCTAAAACCTCAAATCTTCGTCCTTCAAAATCTTCAATCAAGTTTTCGCTTGTAAAAAGGTGGGAATGCCTATGCAATTTCTTAAATCCATACTTATCCATCAAAGCATCAAATCTACCTAATTTAAGTATTGAAACATTAGGTTCATACAAGTATTTAAAAACTCTTTGATTTAGAAAATTATTTCTTTGAATTATTTTATTTTTTCTTTGAATTATTTTATTAAAACGAAGAAAAAAATTATCGTTTTCAAAAGATAGTGATTTTATATCTATGCAATGATAATTTATTTCTTCAACCTTGTGATTTACAATCTCTACTAAAATTTCTTTACATTCATTTTTAAGCGAGACAATGTGAATATCACTTATGTTTTCAAGAGATTTTTCAATTTGTTTTAAATCCATCATTGGAGAAAGTTTCAAAATAATTCGCTTTGCCTTTGAAAGCAAACAGTCCATCATTGCCAAAACATTAGGTTGTGAATCTTCTATTTCAAAAACCTTATTTTTATTTTCATCTCTTCTTGCAGGGTCAATGTAAATCACATCAAAATTTTCTGCATTCATTAAATACGCTTTTGCATCTGCATTCACACAAAGATAATTCTTTGCTTGCAAACACTCAAAGTTATAAGAAAGCAAATCAACCAACATTTTATTTTGCTCAACACAAACAATTTTACTTGCTTTCTTTGAAAAATAAATATCATCTATTCCAAAACCTGAGGTTAAGTCCAATAAAGTTTCTCCTTGCTTTAAAAGCATAGATTTATACGCAGCCGTATATTCAGAAGAACTTTGTTCAAGATTCAAAGACAATGGGAAAAGAAAATCTTTTCTTAAAATAAAGAAAGGAAACTTATCTGCAAACTTACGCCTTAACTTAATCTGATTGATACAATAAAGATAATCAATTTCATTAACTTTTTCCTTGTGATATTTCAATAAAAGTTTATCAGTATCCTCTAAAAAATGATTTTCAATAAATAATAATTCATTTTTATTTAGCGTTTTCATAATTTATCCCTACCTTTGCAAAAAATAATTCCAATAAATATTGCAAAACTATGAAAAATTTATTTAAAATTTCAGTATTTTCATTTATTATTTTATCATTTATATCCTGTGTTGATGAAGATGATTTTGATTTTAATTCACTTTCTCAAACCACAATAACCCCTGCGATAAATGCACCTTTGATTAACACAGAAATAACTTTAAGCGATTTTCTTAACTTAGAGGAAGTCTCCGACACAACAAACGGATTTGAATTACGACAAGTAAATGAAGGCAACGATAGTTACTTAGAATTTATTTTTTCAGTAAAAGACTCTTTCAATATTGGCAATTTTGTAAAAACAATAAGCGATATTGATGATGTTGTTTTAGAATTAGGAGAATTATCTATTCCCGACTTAAATGATTTAGGCTTAGAAATTGGAGAAATTCCAGAAATAAATTTTTCTATTCCAGATTCATCAATGGAAAGCGAAAATATAAGCGTTCAAGTTGATGAAATAGAAAACGGAGCGAGGATTGACAGCATAAGAATCAGTTCAGGCTCTATATTAATTCAACCTTTGGAAGGCGTACCTCTTAATGCATACATAGAATTAACTTCTAATACAATAAAAAACAATGCAACAGGAGAATTTTTCAATGAAAGATTACAAATATCAAATTCTGAAAACACAATAAATCGTACATTTGATTTATCAAACTACACAATATTTTTAAAAGATTCTCTTGTTAATGGAACATCTAAGCAATTTATTGATTTAAGATACCGTTTAGTTTTCAACATTGCAAGTAATTCTCAATTCAATGGTGGAGTTTATGACATAAGACTTAATATTTCTTTCACTCCTCTTGTAATTGATGCAATATTTGGGGATTTTGGCAATACAGAGTTTAATGTTAGCGACACACTCGCCTTAGATTTCTTTAAAGATTCTATATTTAATTCCATAGTTGATAGAAATGGCATAGATTTTGAAAAAATTATTTTCGATTTATCTACATCTACAAATATAGGTGTTGCAATGAATATTATACCTAACATACATACTATTTCAAGTGAAGGAAACATTTATCCCGTATTCAATTCAAATCCTACAATACATATAAATAGAGCACCAAGTCTTGGAGAGATTGGCTATACCGACCATATTATTTTAGAATCTGACGCAAGTGCAATAGAAATATTTCCAGACAATTTGGTTTATGATTTAGATTTTAATTTCAAAGACACTATTGAACAAGCAAACCCTTATCCTAATTTTATTTCTCCTGACGATGCTTTCGTAACCCTTGATGCCAAAGCAAGTTTACCTTTAAAAGCAAAATTAAAAGACCTTCATTATGAAACCACTTTTGATGCTTTCAATTTTATTGAACAAATGAATTATTTAAAATCCACAACCCTTTTATTTTATCTTGAAAGCACTTTCCCCGCTGAACTTTCTGTTAATTTATTCCTTATTGATAGTAATTCGGTTGTGTTTGACACACTTCTTAATGAGCCATTTATTATTCCAGGAGCAAATATTGATAGCGAAGGACACGTTTTAGCTCCAACAGGACACAACATTGAATTAACACTTGATAATTCTAAATACGAAAGTTTAAAGATTGCTAAAAAAATAAAACTCACCGCTTTACTTAATACTTCAAAAGACAGTCAAGGAGAGCAAAGATATGTTAGATTTTCAAATGATGCAACAATCAAAATCAAAGCAAGCGTAAAAGCAATTGGTAATATAACATTTTAATTATTATGAAAAAGATATATAAAATCATAGTTTCAGTATTATTTATATGTTTGTTTTTAGCTTCAAACAATAAATCCATAGCACAAAAAGACATTTTATACTTTCTAAGAGAAGCACCGCAAGTAATGCAATACAATCCTGCTATAACACCTAATACAAATTTTTATTTATCTCTAATGTTAGGTACAACAGATTTAGGAGTGCATACTTCAGGCTTTTCTTATCATGATTTAATTCACAAACACCCTATTTATTCTGACTCATTACAATTAGATTTAGAAAATTTCCGCAACACATTGAGCGATAATAATTTCATCAATTTTAACTATGATATGGATTTATTAGGTTTCGGTTTTAAAATTGGTAAGAATTATTTTACATACGATTTATCCCTAACAATAGATTCAAGAATAAACTTTTCAAAAGGAATATTCGATTTAGTTTTAGATGGAAGTAATGCAACAAATGGAAATATAAAAATTTTAGATGGGCATCTTTTAGAATTAAACTCTTATATTACAAATGCTTTTGGTTATACACGTGAAATAAATGACAAACTTAGCATTGGAGGTAAAATAAAACTTTTGTCAGGTATTGCAAATATTCACACAAATGATGCAAATCTTGAATTAAACTTTAAAGAAAATGAAAAAATATCTGCTCACGGAGAATTAGATATTTTAACTTCAAATATTGTTGGAGATTTAAGCATTACATCTCTTTTTCAAGAAAATGCAAGTGCAGAATTTATTATGCCAGAAAACTTAAAGACTATTGTTACTCATTCAACCGATAACATAGGTCTTTCATTTGACCTTGGAGCAAGTTATCGCCTTTTGGAAAATCTTGAATTAAGTGCAAGCGTTGTTGATGTTTTCAATTTTATTTCTTGGAATACTCACACAACTCAACTTATAAACAACAAACCTTTTGAAGAAATTGTTTTTGAGGGAATAACTTCTGGAATCGATAGCATAGAAACAAATTTTGAAACGCAAATTAACGCTCTTGCAGATAGCATTACCTCTGCTCTTGATATAAGAACTCAAAATATTTCTTCTTATACAACTCATCTTCCTACGAAATTATACTTTGGTGCTACATATAATTTTGGCAAAATAAATTATGTACATGCTTTATTCCATACAAAGATTGGTGCGGGTCGAATTTACGACACTCATATCTCACTTTTCTATTCTCTACACACAAAAACTCTTTCTTTAAGTTGTGGAAATATGTTCAGAAGTACCAATTTATTTAATCCAAGTGCTTTAATAAGTTTAAAATTAGGTACAGGACAAATCTATGTTGGTGGAAATATTCATACAAATAAAGACTTCAATATCGCAGACTACAATGGATTTGATGTATTTATGGGAATAAATCTCACAATAGGAAAATCAAAATATTGGGAACAACACAAATGGAATAAACCTGTTAAAAAAGTTCAACCAATTTTAGAAAAACCTATTGAAAACATTGAGACCCCTATTCAAACTCCTCAAACAGAAGTTGAAAATCAATCCTCTAATCCGCAAGAAGTACGATAACTTTTTGCCAAAGAATTAAGTTTTTCATTTTCCAAGCGAAATACTGTCCATTCATCTAAGGGTTTAGCTCCCATTGCTTTGTAAAAATCAATTGAGGGTTGATTCCAATCTAATACTATCCACTCAAAACGTGGGCAATCTTGCTCTACGGCTTGATTTGCTAAATAAGAAAGCAACATTTTGCCATATCCTTTTCCTCTGTATTGAGGTCGAACGAATAAATCTTCTAAATAAAGCCCTGCCTTACCTCTCCAAGTTGAGAAATTAAAAAAATACAATGCGAAACCAACACTTTCTCCATTTTCTTCCAACAAAACAACCTTTGCTTGCTTTTTATCAAATATAGATTCTTCTAATATTTCTACCGTAGCCTCTACTGCATTAGGTTCTTTCTCATATTCGGCAAGTTCTTTTATAAATTGTAGAATTATAGGACAATCTTTCCTTTGAGCCTCTCTTATCTTTACCATAACAAATCTGCTTTTTATCATTATTAAAACGCAAAAGTACAAAATAAATCAAAGAAAAAACAAATAATTGATTGTCAATACGAAAAATTAAAGTATCTTTGCAAGCAATATATTTAAGAAAAAACATTGTAAAATATTTAAAAATCAAACAAACATGGCACAAGTACATAACTTTAACGCAGGTCCTTGCGTTTTACCAAGAAAAGCAGTTGAATCTGCTATTGAAGCAATTAGAAATTTCGACAACACAGGAGTTGGAATCTTAGAAATCTCTCACCGTACACCAGGTTGGGAAAGAATAATGGCTGAAACAGAACAATTATGGAGAGATTTATTAAACATTCCTGATAACTACGAAGTTTTATTCTTAGGTGGTGGAGCTTCAACTCAATTCTTCCACGTTGCAGCTAACCTTTTAAACAAAAAAGCTGCTTACCTTCAAACAGGTGTTTGGGCTAAAAAAGCCATAAAAGAAGCTAAATTCTACGGAGAAGTAGAAGTTGTTGCATCTTCAGAAGACAAAACTTACTCATATATACCAAAAGGATACACAATCCCAACAGATGTTGATTATTTCCACATCACTACAAACAATACTATTTATGGTACAGAAATAAAATATGACATGGATTGTCCTGTTCCATTGGTAGCTGATATGTCTTCTGACATTATGTCAAGACCTGTTGATGTTACAAAATACGCTCTTATCTATGGTGGAGCACAAAAGAACGTTGGTCCTGCAGGTGTAACATTTGTTATCGTAAGAAAAGACATCTTAGGAAAAGTTGAAAGAAAACTTCAAACAATGGTTGACTATCGTACTCACATTGGAGAAGAAAAGAAAAACAAATCAATGTTCAACACTCCTCCTGTATTCCCTATCTTCGTAATGCACGAAACTTTGAAATGGGTTAAAGAAGAAATGGGCGGATTAGAAGGAATGCACAAAGTAAACCTTGAAAAAGCTGAATTATTATACAACGAAATCGACAGAAACAAAATGTTTGTTGGAACTGCTGCAAAAGAAGACCGTTCTATAATGAACGTTTGCTTCGTTATGGCACCAGGTTACGAAGATAAACAAGACGCTTTCATGGCATTTGCAAAAGAAAGAGGAATGGTTGGTATAAAAGGACACCGTTCAGTTGGTGGTTTCCGTGCTTCTATCTACAATGCTTGTCCTGTTGAATCAGTAAAAGCATTGGTTGCTTGCATGCAAGAATTTGAAAAATTAAACGCTTAATCTAAAAAAATAAAGCAATGACAAAAGTATTAGTAGCAACAGACAAACCTTTCGCAAAGGCAGCTGTTGACGGAATAAGAAAAATAACAGAAGACGCTGGTTTTGAATTAGCTCTTTTAGAAAAATACACAGACGTAAATGATTTCTATGCAGCAGTTGCTGATGTAGATGCTTTAATCGTACGTTCTGACAAAGTTACAAAAGAAGTTATTGACCACGCTAAGAACTTAAAAATAGTAGTTCGTGCAGGTGCTGGATTTGACAACTTAGATCTTGAAGCTTGTACTGCAAAAGGAATCGTTGCAATGAACACTCCTGGCCAAAACTCAAACGCTGTAGCTGAATTAGCTTTGGGTATGATGATTTATATGGCAAGAACTACTTTCACTCCTGCAACAGGAAGCGAATTAAAAGGTAAAAAAGTTGGTATTCACGCATACGGAAACGTTGGTCGTTTAGTTGCTGAAAAAGCAAAAGCAATGGGAATGGAAGTTTGGGCGTTTGACCCATTTGTTCCTGCTGAAAAAATGCAAGCAGAAGGCGTTAAACCTGCTGCAACAATAGAAGAACTTTATTCTAATTGCGATTACGTTTCTTTACACATTCCTGCAAACGATCAAACAAAGAATTCTATCAACTACGAACTTCTTTCAAAAATGCCAAAAGGTGCTTGCTTAGTAAACACTGCAAGAAAAGAAGTTATAAACGAAGCTGATATGGCTAAATTGTTAGCAGAACGTACAGATTTCAAATACGTTACTGACATAGCAGCAGGAAATAATGATGAATTAGCAGCATTTGCTCCTCGTTATTTCGCAACTCCTAAGAAAATGGGTGCACAAACAGCAGAAGCAAACTTAAATGCAGGTTTAGCAGCAGCTAATCAAATTGTTGATTTCATCAAAAACGGAGTAACAAAATTCCAAGTTAATAAATAGGATTTAAGATATTCCAAAATAAACAAAGGTCGTCTAATTTTAAGAGTTAGACGGCCTTTATTTTTTCTTTGTTTTTTTCAAAAAAAGCAAAGAAATATTTTTTTAATTCTTTGCTTTTTTTTCTTTTTTCTTTGATTAAATTGTTTCGTTGTATGCTTTGTTTAAGCGATTCATCGCTTCTATCAATTTATAGAAATAAAAGTATGTTAGAATTGCAGGTACTCCGCCAGAGATTGATGCCATATTTTCTTCAACTCCACAAAATTGTAAAATAATTATTATTGAATAAACTGCAACCAAAGGAACAACAAAATATGTTACAAATGTAGATGCTCCAAATTTATAATTCACCTCTCTTCTTTTTAATTCTTTGCCTATTCTATCTGAGATTCCAAACAACCAAATAAAGAGAAAAATTATTAAAGCGAAGAGTAAAACATAAGAAATCTTTGTTATAATCATTGATTTTACAAAGAATCCTAATGCAAAAAGCAAACCTGCTCCTATACATACAAGCCATAAATACATATAATTAAAGGTTTTCTTTCCGTCTTGTGCTACAATATTGATTTCTTTTGACATTTTAGAAAGCATAAATGCTTGATAGATATGCATTGTTATAATATCAAGCAAGACATACATAGGAAAACTTCTGTCGGTTGGTAATTTTTGTTTTTC
This sequence comes from uncultured Bacteroidales bacterium, assembly GCA_937876865.1. Taxonomy (GTDB): domain Bacteria; phylum Bacteroidota; class Bacteroidia; order Bacteroidales; family P3; genus Onthomorpha. The sequence goes on from CALEFF010000011.1 coordinate 14,007, forward strand.
TTCCATAGCGTTGTATTTTTAAATTTTTACTTACTTTTGCAAAAATAAGAAAAAAAGGAAAAATATGTCAATTAGAGATAATATTTTAAACTATAACAATAAGATTACGGGCAATGCAAGATTGATTGCTGTGTCAAAGACAAAGCCTATTGAAGATTTACAAGAGGCATACGAAGCAGGACAACGTTTATTTGGTGAAAACAAGGCTTTGGAAATGAGAGATAAACACGAAATTCTTCCAAAGGATATACGTTGGCATTTCATTGGTCATTTACAAACAAATAAAGTGAAATACATTGCTCCTTTTGTTGAGCTGATTCACTCGGTTGATAGTCTTAATCTTTTAAAACAAATTAACAAAGAGGCTATTAAAAATAATAGAGTAATAGATTGTTTGTTGCAAATAGATATTGCTCACGAGGAAACTAAGTTTGGTTTAGAAGAAAATGAGGCTGATGAACTTTTGTCAAGCAAGGAATTTGCTGAATTAAAGAATGTAAGAATCTGTGGTTTAATGGGTATTGGTTCTATAACAGATGATAAAAATAAAACAAAGAAAGAATTTTCTAATTTAAAGAAATATTTTGACGAAACAAAGAATAAATTTTTTAATTCAAAGAGTTATTTTTGCGAACTTTCAATGGGAATGTCCCAAGACTTTGAATTAGCTCTTGAAGAAGGTGCAACATTGGTTAGAATAGGCAGTTCAATTTTTGGTGCAAGAGATTATGCTTCAAAGAATTAAGCAAAAAGATTATTTTTTGATTTAAAAGAATTGTCGCAGTTTGAAAATAAATTAGTACTTTTGTAAAAAATAAATCATAAAAAAAAGAAAGATTGTTATGGATTTTGGAGAATCAAGAGAGAGAGAAAGAGAAGACGTTTTTTCCAAAGCAGTTAAAGCAGGAAAAAGAACTTATTTTTTTGATGTAAAAGAAACTAAACAAGGCGAAAAGTACCTTACTATCACTGAAAGCAAAAGAAAATTTAACGGAGATGATGGTTCTTTTACTTACGAAAAACACAAAATTTTTCTTTACAAAGAAGACTATGCTAAATTTCAAAATGCATTGAACGGAGTTATCAATTTCATTGAAACAGGTGAAGAACCTATTTTTGAAGATGAAGTTATAGACGAATTTAACGCTGAAATTGACAACATAAAATTTGATTAGCATACTTATATAGTGAACATATAAAGCTGCTTTTTTGCTTAGCAGCTTTTTTTTGCAGAAAAAAACATCATAATATAAATGGGTAAAGTAATTGCTATTGCAAATCAAAAAGGTGGTGTAGGAAAAACAACAACCGCAATCAATTTGAGTGCGGCTCTTGCAGTATTGGAGAAAAAAACTTTGCTGATAGACGCCGACCCACAAGCAAATGCATCTTCCGGTGTAGGAGTTGAGCAAGAAGAGGTAAAGGCCTCTATTTATGATTGCTTGATAAATGGCATTGAGGCAAAAGATGCTATTGTTCAAACCTCGACTCCAAATTTGGATTTACTTCCTGCAAGCATTGATTTAGTAGGTGCAGAAGTTGAATTACCAAAAATGGAAGATAGAGAGGAGAAATTAAAAAATATAATTGCACCTATAAAAGATGAATATGACTATATAATCATTGATTGTTCACCTTCCTTAGGTTTAGTAACAATAAATGCCTTTACGGCTTCAAATAGCGTTATCATTCCTGTACAATGTCAATATTTTGCATTAGAAGGATTAGGCAAATTATTAAATACCATAAAAATTGTACAAAACAGACTCAATACAGAACTTCAAATTGAGGGCATTTTGCTTACTATGCTTGACGCAAGATTGAGATTAAATCGTCAAGTTGCAGAAGACGTGCGTCATCACTTTAAACACATTGTTTTTGACACTCTAATATACAACAATGTTAAATTAGCAGAGGCTCCAAGCCACGGAAAAAGTGTAATAATGTACGATGCAAGTTCAACAGGTGCAGTAAACTATATGAATCTTGCAAACGAAATCATTGAAAAGAATACTCTATAAAAAATTAAATAAAGAAAGATTGATATGGCAATAAAGAAAACCCCTGCCTTAGGAAAAGGATTAGAAGCCTTACTTGGAAATATAGACACAAAAGACTCAAAGAACAAAAACATTAGTTCAGTTACAGCCGAATTGTGTTATATTCCTATTGATAAAATAGAACCTAATCCTAATCAACCAAGAAAAGAATTTGATCAAACAGCATTAGAAGAACTTGCCCAATCAATCAAAGAAAGCGGAGTAATAGTTCCGATTACCGTAAAGAAGGAAGAAAACAAATATATATTGATTGCAGGAGAAAGACGTTATCGTGCAAGCAAAATTGCAGGATTAAAAGAAATTCCTGCCTACATAAAAATTGCCACAAAGCAAGAAGTAATGGAGATGGCTTTGGTTGAAAACATTCAAAGAGAAGATTTGAATGCTATTGAAATCGCTCTTTCTCTCAAAGCCTTGATAGAAGAATGCAATATAACGCAAGAAAAAATGAGTGAACGAATTGGAAAAAGTCGTTCTACAATTACAAATCATTTAAGATTGCTAAAACTTCCAGCAGAGGTACAATTAGCACTTCGCAACAATAAAATATCTATGGGACACGCTCGTTCCTTAATAGGATTAGAAGACGAGCAAGCTCAAATCAGTCTTGTAAAAGATATAATTGAAAAAGACCTTTCAGTTCGTCAAGTAGAACAAATTGTCAATCGATTGAAAGAGGAAGAAAAACCGCAAACAAAAAATAAAACAACAAAAAAAACGCTTCCTGAATTTCACAAAACGCAAAAAGAAAATCTAATAAAAAAATTAGATACTCAAATAGAAATCACTCGTTCACAAAGAGGAAAAGGTGCAATTACCATTTCATTTAAAAATGACGAAGATTTTCAAAGAATTATCTCCCTTTTAGAATGATAAGTCTTGTAAAATGAAAAAGGTTATTGTATTTTTATTATTCATATCACTTTCTTTTTCGTATTTATCAGCACAAAATACAAACAAACCTCACTCTGCAAAAAAAGCAAGTACACTTTCTGCAATTCTTCCAGGAGCAGGACAAGTTTATAACAAACAAGCATGGAAAATTCCAATAATCTATGCCGGTGCGGGAGCAGTTACTTATTTTGCAATTACCAATTATAAAAATGCAATTAAATTTAAAAACGAATATTATAATAGAATTGAAGGCAACACTGCTGATTTGCTAAGAGATTACACTAAATACAGTGATGAAAGCATATTATCTTTATACGATGCCTACAATAAAAATTTTCAACTCAGTCTTGTAATCGGAGCAGCTGTTTATTTATTAAACATAATTGACGCAATGGTTTACGGACATCTTTATGAATTTAATATAGATGATAATTTAAGTGCGAGAATAAGCCCTTTCTACCTCCCACCTACAAATTTTACAACACATAATTTTGGAATAAATTTAAGCATACAAATAAAATAAACATATAAACAATGAGAACACTTATTACAAATATCAAAAGTTTGGTTCAAGTAGAAGAAAAACCAAAGATTGCAGTATGTGGTCAAGATATGTCTTCAATAAATTGTATCGATAACGCATATCTAATTATAGAAAACGACAAAATAGTAGATTTTGGTCAAATGAGCCAATTGCAAGACACTAATGCAGACAAAATAATTGATGCAAAAAATCGCTTTATCTTACCTTCATTCTGCGATTCTCATACACACTTAGTTTATTCTGGTTCAAGAGAAATAGAATACATTGATAAAATAAAAGGATTAAGCTACGAAGAAATAGCAAAACGTGGAGGCGGAATTCTAAACTCAGCAAAACGTTTGCAAGAAGCAAGCGAAGAAGAATTATATGAAGATGCAATGCAACGTTTAGAAGAAATAACATCCTATGGAACAGGAGCAGTAGAAATAAAATCAGGATATGGATTAACAACAGAAGCAGAACTAAAAATGCTTCGAGTAATTAGAAAACTAAAAGAAAACTCTCCTCTTACAATTAAGGCAAATTTTCTTGGAGCCCACGGAGTTCCTTTGGAATATCGTGGAAAGCAAGGAGAATTTGTTGATTTGGTAATCAACGAAATGATACCTCTTGTTGTAAAAGAAAACCTTGCCGATTTTATTGACGTATTCTGCGACACAGGATTCTTTACTGTTGAAGAAACCGATAGAATGCTTTTTGCGGGAGTTAAGAATGGTTTAATTCCTAAAATACATGCAAACGAATTAGATTACTCTGGCGGTATTCAAGTAGGAGTTAAATATAATGCATTATCGGTTGATCACCTTGAATGTGTGGGAGAAGAAGAAATAGCTTGCTTAAAAGCCTCTCAAACAATGCCAACAATTCTTCCTGGTGCAGCATTTTTCTTAAATATGCCATATTCTCCTGCAAGAACAATGATTAACGCTGGTCTTCCAATAGCAATGGCTTCGGATTTCAACCCTGGTTCATCTCCAAGTGGAAATATGCAAATGGTATTAACGTTTGCTTGTGTTAATTATAAACTTACACCACAAGAGGCTATAAATGCAACTACAATAAACTCTGCTTACGCAATGGGAATAAGTCAAACACACGGCTCAATTGCAAGAGGTAAACAAGCAAACTTCTATATAACAAAAGATATTCCTACAATAGAATACATACCTTATTATTACGGAACAAATAAGGTAGATAGAGTATTCTTAAATGGTAAAGAACAATAAATAATCTTTTTATTTTTTCTTTTTTTGAACAGAAAAACCAAAGAAACCTAATTGTTCTCCTATGGAATAATACTTTCCATGAGAATAAGTCATAAGTTTAGCGGATTGAAGGTCAAACAATCCGCTTTCTTTGTTGATATATTTTTCGTCAGCGTGCACTCCGACTACATTTGCTATAAACATATCGTGAGAGCCCAATTCTTTAATTTCAACAACCCTGCATTCAATACACAAAGGACTTTCATCAATCATTGGAGCTGCTACATTAGGAGCTTTAATTGCAGTAAGATTCATTTCTTTGAACTTATTGACATTTTTTCCTGACTTAACCCCACACCAATCTGTTTGTTTAGCGAGTTTTTCTGTTGTAAGATTAAGTACAAATTCACGTGTACGAGAAATAATTGAATGAGAATGTCTTTCTTTTCTAAGACTTATATAGCACATTGGAGGATCTGAACAAATTGTTCCTGTCCAAGCAACTGTTGCTATATTGTATTCTTCAGGTGATTGACCACAACTAACCATTAAAGCAGGCAAAGGGTAAATCATTGTACCGGGTTTAAAACTCACTCTACTCATTTTTGTAAATCATTTGAGGTTATAACTATTTTTTCAGGAACAAATTTTGAGACATCTCCATTGAAACTTAAAATTTCTCTTACCAAAGACGAACTAATTGCTGCATCATCTGGTTTGGTTAAAAGAAATATTGTTTCTATTTCACTATCTAATTCTTGATTTATGCGAGCGATATTTCTTTCATACTGAAAATCCACAGAATTTCTAAGACCTCGTAAAATATACTTTGCACCTATTTGTTTACAATAATCAATTGTCAAACTATTAAAAGTAGAAATTTCAATATTATCATAACCTGCAAAAGTTTGTCTTATCCATTCTATTCTTTTTTCAAGAGGAAAAACTGAATTTTTAGCGTTATTGCTACCTATTGCAATAACAATTTTATCAAACATAGACAAAGCACGAAGCACAACTGACTCATGCCCTTTTGTAATTGGGTCAAAACTTCCCGGAAATAAGGCTATTTTTTCTTTCATACTTTGTTTTAATAAGAGGTTTTATTGATATTTCTATCTAATTGTTTACTACTTCTTTCGTTTATCATATATAAAATTCTAAAACTCATATAATTGTTTCTAAAATCTCTCGACCAAGACTTAAATCCATTACTTCCTGCCGGATAACCATTATAAAACCAAACATCTTCTCTAATTGGCATAAGGGAGTATTGATAACGGAATGAGAATTTAATCTTTTCCCAAATTGTAAAGCGAACATCTGCAACTACACAAAAATCATTTCGATTAAATGCAGGCAATTGTCCGTCCACAGGACGCTCAAAAGATTCTATAATAGTTGATGGCAAGCCCCAATCTTCCTTTATTTTAAATAAACGACCATATTGAGCTCCTAAACCAAAGGTTAATCCTCCTTTTACATCAACAAAATGCACCATAAGAGGAATATCTACATAGTGAAGTGAGGTATTGTAACGGAAAGGGTCAAGTGTTTCCTTTGCTCCACGCTGTGAATAAAGTAATTCTGCACTTGCTTGCCAGCCTTCATTGGGTTTTCTCATATTAAAAGGCATTATAATTCCCAAACCAGCCTGCGGAGAAAATTTTTCATAGCCAAAGACCTCGTCTCCGTCTATTTGCGAAGCATTTAAGCCTACTACGGCGTATGCTTTCAACATTTGTGCCGAGGAAACAAAGCCTAAAAAACAAAAAACTATAATCAATAAAAATTTACGATAGTTCATATTCCTGATTTTTATAATATCAATCTTAATTCTACACGTTTTTTTTCGTAATTTACCGACAAAACTTCCGCTCTCACTCTTTGGTTAATTGATAAAACCTCTCCTACTTCTCCTTTAAAGCCATCGGCAATTTTACTCTTATGAATCAATCCACTAACGTGCATACCTAAATCAACAAAAGCACCAAATACTGTTATATTTGTAACAATTCCTTCTAAAATTTGCCCTTCTTTAATTTGTTCTAACTTATTTACTCCTTTATTTAACGTAACTTCTTCAAATTTAGTACGAATATCTCTTGATGGTTTATTCAATTCATTTAGAATATCTATCAAAGTGTGTAATCCACAATTACCATCTATATATTTATACAGATTTAAATTTTCTCTTTTTGATGAATCCTCTATCAATTCCTTGACACTACAACCAACATCCTTAGCCATTTGTTCTACAACACCATATCTTTCGGGGTGAACCGCTGTATTATCCAAAGGATTTACTCCATTACGGATTCTAAGAAAGCCTGCTGATTGTTCAAAAGCCTTTTGACCAAAGCGTTTCACCTTCAACAAATCTTTTCTTGAAGAAAAAGCTCCATTTTCGTTTCTATACTCCACTATATTCTTTGCTAAAACAGGTCCAATGCCTGATATATAAGATAATAACTGAGTACTCGCCGTATTAAGTTCTACTCCGACTTGATTTACACAACTCTCAACGGTTTGATGTAAGCTTTCTTGTAAAAGAGTTTGATTTACATCGTGTTGATATTGTCCTACGCCAATTGATTTTGGCTCAATCTTGACTAATTCTGCCAAAGGGTCTTGCAATCTTCTTCCTATGCTGACTGCTCCTCTTACTGTGATGTCATAATCTCCTAATTCTTCTCTTGCAACCTCAGAGGCAGAATAGATAGATGCTCCATTTTCATTGACAAGGCTAATGATTATTTTTTTATCAAACTGAATAGTTCTAATAAATTCTTCTGTTTCTTTTGAGAATGTGCCATTGCCTATTGCTATTGCCTCAATATCGTGAGTTTTTACTAAATAAGTTAATATGCGTATTGATTCCGTTGCATTAGTCAAAGGGAAAATAACATCATGAGAAAGCAACCTTCCATTAGCATTTAGACATACTACCTTACAACCCGTTCTTATACCAGGATCTATTGCTAATACTCGTTTTTCTCCAAGAGGTGAAGCCATTAAAAGCTGACGTAAATTTTTTGAAAATACTTGTATTGCCTTTTCATCAGCTTTTTCTTTAAGCAACGCCCTAAATTCGTTTTCTATTGAAGGGGCTAAAAGTCTTTTATAAGCATCTTCACAAGCATATAACTTTTGCTGACTTGTAAAATTATCTCTTTTTATAAATCCTTTCGTAAGATATTCTATCGCATAATAATCCTCTTGTGGCGAAAAAGAGACTTTCAACTCTCCTTCTGCCTCTGCTCTAAAAAGTGCTAATATTCTATGACTTGGTGCAGTGAATGCTTGTTGTTTTATCCCAAGTAATTCCTCGTATTTAGAGTTTTCCTTATATCCTTTTGCTTTTGAGGTTTTTATTACAGCATTTCGCTTAAAGTAATTACGTATCTTTTGACGTGAAACAGGATTTTCGCTTACCCATTCTGCAACAATATCTCTTGCCCCTTGCAATTCAACATCTGTAAAGTTAGCAAGAGAAATATTTCTCTCACCAACAATAGCCATTGCAAGAGGTTCCAACCCTTTTTCCTTAGCAATAGTTGCTCTTGTACGCCTTTTAGGTTTATAAGGCAAATAAAAATCCTCTAACTCTGTAATATCCTCTATTGTCGCTATACTTTCTTTTAATTCTTCGGTTAATAATCCTTGACTTTCTATACTACTAAGAATTACTTGCTTGCGAGCAAAAAAAGTTTTAGCCTTTTTAAGAGTATTTACAATAGAATTGATTATCACCTCGTCAAAACCACCTGTTAATTCCTTTCTATATCTTGCAATAAAGGCAACAGTACAACCATCTTCTATTAGTTTGATTGTGTTTTCAACATCTGTTGCGTCCAACATCAATTTTTCTGAAACGTATTTAATATATTCTTGCATCATTTTATTGAAAACAATCTCTTCATTAGTTCCTTTTCTATCATATCGCTTCTTCTGATAGTGCGTTTTGCCCATTTAATAAGCGTTTCTATTCGTCTGTCGGCAGAAAGATGATAATCAACACCACTTTTTCTTAATCTATCCGTTAGATTATACATGCAAATTGCAGCAGAAACCGATATATTGAAACTTTCTGTAAATCCATACATTGGAATTTTCATATAAATATCTGCATTCTCTATTAAATCCGAAGAAAGTCCCTCAACCTCGTTACCAAAGACTATTGCCATTTTTTCTTTCACATCTAAATCAGGCAAATACACATCTTTCTCGTGCGGAAGCGTTGCAACAATTTTATAACCCTGAGATTTGAGTTTATTTATGCAATCAAGAGTGTTGTTTTCCTTACGATTGTAACGATGAAGGTCTATCCATTGACTTGAACCCAAAGCAACATCGGGATTTATCTGATAAGTATTGTTATTTTCTATTACATGCACTTGCTGAATACCTACACAATCGCAAGTTCTTAGCACAGCAGAAGCATTTTGTGATTGATATATATTTTCAACTACCACACATTGCATATCGGTTCTTTCTTCTATCACTTTTTCAAAAAGAGAAACCCTTTCGGGAGAAATCATTTCACAAAGTGCAGCATAGTATTCTTGTTTTTGCTCAAAGGTTAATTTCTCTACATAATTCATTGCAAAAAACGATTTAAACATTCGGTTTTGCAAATCTAAGAAAAAAAATTTTTTTTCTTTGATTTTTTATTTTTTTTCTTTGAGTTATTTTCTTAAAACAAAGAAATATTCGTACTTTTGCAAAGAAAAATTTAAAGATTTATGGCAGATATAAAACAAAAACTTTCAACTAATTTAAAAATTGTAGCAGATGTGCTTAAAACTTCCAAATTTTGGGTGGAATTGCTTATTATGACACTCGGAATGATGGTAACTGCTTGTGCGGTTTATTACTTCCTTGTTCCAAGTAAATTGATTATCGGAACAATTTCAGGTTTATCAATTGTGATAAGTGGAGTTTCAGAACAATTATTTGGAGTACCTTTGCAGGTTTCAACAGTTATTTTTGTGATTAATGCAATTCTGTTGATTTTAGCCTACTTCCTTATCGGTAAAGAGTTCGGTTTAAAAACCGTTTATACAGCTTTGATTCTCGGACCAATGATTAGCGTTTTGGAAACTTACTTTCCATACGAAAACTTCATAAGAGAAGGCGGTGCAATCCCATCTATTATGGGCGATATTTGGTTTGACCTTTGTTGTTTCGTACTTCTTTTGAGTGCTGCACAGACTGTGCTTTTCCGAATCAACGCTTCAACCGGTGGACTTGATATTTTAGCAAAGATTGTAAACAAATATTTACATTTTGACATAGGTGCTTCCGTTTCTGTCGCAGGTGCAATAATTTGTTGTACAGCTTTTGCAATCAATCCTTTCCACATGGTTGTTATTGGTTTGATTGGCACATGGATTAACGGACTTGTGATAGATTATTTCACCGCTGGCTTAAACAACAAAAAGCGTGTGTGTATTATTTCTTCACAACACGAACGCCTAAGAGAGTTTATCGTTAATGATTTAGTAAGAGGAGTTACTCTTTACGAAGTAATAGGTGGATATAGTCAAGAAAAGAAAATAGAAATTGAAGTCTTGCTTAACAAAGATGAGTTTACAAGATTGATGAAACTAATAGATGAAGAAAAAATTGATGCTTTCGTTACAGCAGGTAATGTAAGCGAAGTTTACGGTCTTTGGATGAGCAAGAAAAGCAAACAAAGAAGAAAAATTTAATCAAAGAAAAAAAAGCAACCTTGTTTGGTTGCTTTTTTCTTTTTCTTAGTTTACGATAAATTTCTTATCTATTTTTCCTTTTTCGGTCTTAATTCTAAGGATATATGTTCCTGATTTGTATTGTGAAACATCTATTTGCATTGTTTTAGAGTTTGTATTCTTTCTTTCAATCAAACGATTCAAGGCATCATACACCTCTATCTCTAAAACATTGTAATCACAAAGAATATTTAATTCATCTCTTACAGGATTAGGATAGAGCTCTACGCTCTCTTCTGAAAGAAAAACAGAAGTCAAACCACTTGTCGTTGTATCCTCTGCAACCTTTATAGCACAATATCCCCAAGGCAAACAAACCACCGTATCACATACTTCATAATAACTTGTAGTCATAAAAGGACTTGCAAAAGCATCGTATGTATTATTATCATTTCCCCATTGCACATCATCAACGTAAATCCAAGATCTACTATCCTCAAACTGAACGTATGGTTTATATTTTGTACTTATACCATACGGTGCACAATATCCATTTGCGAATCTTTCATTTGTAACACAATATTCTTCTAATCTTAATGGTGGTATTTGAGGATGTGATCCAGGACTATAAATTGCCGCATAAGATTCTAATGAAATATAGTAATCTTCATATAAAGTTAAAGTATCATCAAATATACATTCAATCCAAGGATCTAAATCCACTTGTCCATAAAATACATCATTAAAATTTTCTGCTGATATTATGAATTCCTTAGCGTAAATTTCTGTTGTTAAATTCTTATCCCATACACCAACCTTAATTGTGTTATACCCCTCTTGATACCATGCAGAAATCAAAAACGCAGTTCCCATTAAAGAAACACTATCCCCTTCTTGAACTTCATAACGTTGTGCTATTCTAACCACTCCTTGCGAATTTACATTATACATAATCTGAAATGTAGCAGTTGTCACAATAGTTCCGTCTAAAGTATTAGGAATTTCCCTACTTGGATAACCAATAGGATCTATCATTGGAGGAAATATGTACTGCGATGTATATTCATTTTGCAAAAAAGCGGTATCAATTTGTGCTTTTAAAACAAAAGGCACTTGCAAAATAGCAATTAAAAACACTAAACTTAATTTTTTTAGCATATCATAAAAATTTACTTATTAAAAATAATTTATTAAAAAATTACGGAATGTTGTTTGCAGTTATTTTTCGGAGGTTTGTACAATCAAAGTAAACAAACCTCCTTATACTATGAAGTTATTTTTTCCAAGAACTTGGATATAGATAATGCTCATAATGATTTGCAAAAATTTTTCTTTGCAAAAATAT
>CALEFF010000012.1 GCA_937876865.1 uncultured Bacteroidales bacterium
GAAAACAAGGCAGTCAAAACATTGAAACAATAGATGTATCAAATCTTCAAAGCGGTGCTTACATTGTAAGAATAAAAACACAAAGAGGCTTTGCAAACAAAAAGATTTTGATAGAATAAAGAAAAAGTAAGATAAAAAAAAGAGTGGAAAACCACTCTTTTTTTTGTTTATTGTCCTAAGTAGGATTGTAAAATATGACTTCGTGATGTTTGTTTTAATCGTTTAATCGCTTTTTCTTTGATTTGACGTACTCTTTCTCTTGTTAAATCGAAGTTCTCGCCAATTTCATCTAAGGTCATAGGTGGGTAACCTTCTAATCCAAAAAACATTTTCAATATATCGCCTTCTTTTGGTGTAAGAGTTGATAATGCTCTGTTAATCTCTAATTTCAAACTTTCGTACATCAATTCTGATTCGGGAGTTTCTCCGTCTTCGTTTTTCATAAAATCATACATTGTATTCTCTTCATCGCTTGGCAAAGGAGCGTCCATTGACAAGTGTTTACCAGAATGACGAAGACTTTCTTTAACCTCTGCAACCGAAATGTCTAATTCTTGAGCCACTTCTTCTGGATTAGGTGTGCGGTTAAGTTCTTGCTCTAAGCGTGCATAGGTTTTTGTGATTTTGTTCATAGAACCTATTTTGTTTAGAGGTAAACGAACTATTCTTGATTGCTCTGCTAAGGCTTGAAGAATGCTTTGGCGAATCCACCAAACAGCGTAGGAAATAAACTTAAAGCCTCGTGTTTCATCGAAACGTTGTGCTGCTTTTATTAAGCCAAGATTTCCTTCGTTAATAAGGTCTGGCAAACTCATTCCTTGGTTTTGATATTGTTTTGCTACCGATACAACAAATCTTAAATTGGCTTTGGTTAATTTTTCTAAGGCAATTTGGTCGCCTGCTTTAATTCTTTGAGCCAATTTTACTTCTTCCTCTGGTGAAATCATCTCTAAACGTCCTATTTCTTGAAGGTATTTGTCCAAAGATGTGATTTCTCTGTTGGTTAATTGTTTTGTGATTTTGAGTTGTCTCATTATATATTTTTATTTTTTTATTTCTGCAATCTATTACGTTTGTTTAAAAAAAATGGTTACAAATAATAACAATTTTTCTCTATTTCTTCTCTAACGCTATCGGGAAGTAAATAACGTATGGATTTATTGTTTCTTATGTTTTCTCTAATAAAAGATGAAGAAATCTCTATCATAGGTGCATGAATCATTATAACGTTTTTTCTTTCCAAAAGTTCATTTTCTTCACAATTAGGACGAGGATAGACAAATATTCGATAATAATCTAATATTGCTTGATAGTTTTTCCATTTGTGAAAATATTTTAAGTTATCTTCTCCTATAATGATGGTAAACTCTTTGTCAGGGTATTTTTCTTGTAAGTAAGTAAGTGTATTGATTGTATAGGAGGGAGTTGGTAAAGAAAATTCTATATCACAAGCACGAAAACCGTCATTATCTTCAATAGCTTTTTGGACTAAAAAGTATCTTGCTCTATTGTCTAAAAGATTACTTCTTTCTTTAAAAGGATTTTGTGGACTGACAACAAACCAAATTAAATCTAAATCGGAGTTTTCTAAAATTTGTTGAGCCAAAATCAAATGTCCGTTATGAATTGGATTGAAACTTCCAAAGTATAAACCAATTTTTTTGTTGTATGTTTTTTTTGTCATAGAGTTTTGCTAAAAAATCCTTGCAAATGTAGAAATATTTCTTTGATTTATTTTCTTAAAGCAAAGAAATATTCTTATCTTTGCCTAATATTTTTTTATTAAATTTTTATTTTGAAATGAAAAAGTTATTCTTAATTATATTTTTATTGTCAAGTGTTTTTGCTTATTCTCAAAATGTTAGAATAAACTTAACGGGTAAGGGATTGGAAAATAAAAAGGTTAAATTATTTCTTGTTGAGGATAGAATTTCTTTTTTGCAAACTGAAAAAAGTGTACAAGCGGTTGCATCGGGTGATAGCGTTGTGAATTTTTCTCTTGTTTTAGACGGGGTGAGTGAGTTGGTTATTAGTATAGATGCATATTCTTATTCGTTTTTGGCTCAACCGGGTAATATTTATGAAATGAAATTGCGAGATTTTAATTTTAATCTTGCGGATTCTTTTAATGTTTTGATGTATAGAGTTGAATTGCCAATAGAGATTATTAGTCCAGAGAATGAATTGACTTCAAAAATCATAAGATATGATTATGAGGTGCAAAATTATCTTTTAAATAATAAGAGAAAACTTTATCCTATGAGAGATAGTCTTGCTATTGCGGGGTTGTATGAGTTGAGGGATAGTTTTTTACAAAACGAGGATAAGTCTTCTTACTATTATAATTATGTGGATTATGAATTCGCTGCTTTGGAAAGAAGTCTTTCTTTAAGGAATTATAATAAACTTAGAAATAGTCTTTTTATTGATAAGCCAATTCTTTATTATAATGTTGGTTATATGGACTGTTTTAATAATGTTTTTGATCATTATTTTTCAAAGGGAAACAAATTTGTCTCTCAAAGTGAGATAGAATTTTGGCTGACTACTCATAATCACGTGGATTTCTTAGATGCTTTGGGTAAAGACTCTGTTTTGAGAAATGAAAAGTTTAGAGAGTTGGTCTTTATTAAGGGTTTGAAGGATATTTACACTGATGGATTTTTTGAAAAGGGTGATGTGATAAAAGTTTTAGAGATTTTAGCAAAGCAAACTAAGTTTGAAGAGCATAAAAAGATTGCTTTAAATACAGTGGAGGCTCTTTTGTCTGTTTCGCATTCTGGAAAAGAATTTTCGGATTTTGTTTTGAAAAATATTTCTGACCAAGAGGTTAGTTTATCTCAGTATAAGGATAAGCCTTTGGTTTTGAATTTTGTGAAATTGAACGATGTGGAATCAAAAAGAGAAATGGAGGTTGTTCACGCTCTTTATGATAGCATTAAGAATAATTGTAATATCATAACAATTAGTTGTGATAGAAATTTAGATGCTCTTTATAACTTTGTGAAAAATACAAAGGTTGGAAATAAATATCAATGGCAAATGTTACATTTTGATGGTAATTACGATTTACTTGAATATTATAAGGTAAAAGCCTTTCCTATGTTTATTTTGATTTCAAACGATGGAAGGGTTATTGAAAATCCTATGCGAAATCCAAGTGAGGGTAGTTTATTAAGGTTCTTTTGATTTTCTTTTGTTTAATTCTTGATAGTGAGGGTGGTAAAGCATAAGCGTTTCTCTTAGATGCAGGGTATCTAAGTGAGTGTATATTTCGGTTGAAACTACGCTTGAATGTCCCATCATTTCTTTTACTGCTATTAGATTGGCTCCTCCTTGAATTAAAGCCGAGGCAAAACTATGGCGAAGAATGTGGGGGTGAATATTTTTCTTTATTCCAGCCTCGTGTGCTATTGTTTTAATTGCTTGGAAGACATATTGTCGTGTTAGTTTTCTTCCTCTGCGATTTAGAAATATAATATCTTCGCATTTAGGATCTATTTTTGGTAATTTGCTTCTATGATTTTTTATGTAGAGTTGTAGTAGTTTTAAAGCCTTTTCTCCAATTGGTACAAGGCGTTCTTTATTTCCTTTCCCAATTACTTTAATGTATTCATGTTTGTAGTAAACATCTCCTTTTTTTAGGTTCAATAGTTCACTTATTCTTAGTCCGCAAGCATATAGAATTTCAATTATTACGCTATCTCTAAAACCATGATAGGTACTTTTGTCAATTACTGAAAGCATTTTTTGTATTTCTTCGTGATGAAGCACAACGGGAAGTAGTTTATCTATGCGTGAGGTTTCTAATAGTTGGCAAGGATTGTCGTTAATGCGGTCGCTCATTACTAAAAACTTAAAATAGGCCTTTATTCCGCTAATTACCCTTCTTTTGCTACTATTTTTAATTTTTAATTTCCATAAAAAATCTTCTAAGTGTTGTAGTTTTACCGTGTAAATAGTGATTTCGGGATAGTTTTCTCTCATGAAAGCGAAAAACTTTTTGCAATCTCTTTCGTATGCTTCGTATGTGTTTTTTGAAAGAGAACGTTCTAAAAGAATATGACTTTTAAAATCGTTAAAATATTCTTCCCACATATAGATTTCTTAGGTGTTAGTTAAAATTTACAGGACCTATGTTATTCATTAAACGTATGATTTTATTTGCTCTACGATTTAGATATTTCGTTGGGTGAGCGGGATTACGTTTTAAAGGATTTGGTAGGGCTGCTGCAATGAGTGCGGATTGTTTTTTGCTGAGTTTTTTTGCCGAACGATTGAAATAATGTTGAGAGGCTGCCTCTATTCCATAGATTCCATCGCCATATTCTATTACATTAAGATAAACCTCCATTATTCTTTCTTTTGACCAAAAGGTTTCTATTAGAAATGTGTGCCAAACCTCTAATCCTTTTCTTAGATAACTTCTTCCGTTCCATAAGAATACATTTTTTGCAGTTTGTTGAGAGATTGTGCTTGCTCCACGCATTGCTTTGTTTTTTCTTTTTGCTTCTTCTGCTGCTATTTTAATTTGTTCAAAATCAAAACCATTGTGCGAAAGAAATAAATTGTCTTCCGAAGCAACTACGGCTTGAATCATATTTGGTGAAATCTCATCTAAATCTACCCATTGACGCTCTACTTTACTTGGACGTTGCATCATAAGAATTGTTATAGGAGGATTGATAACTATGTATGCAAGTGTGAGTAATATACTTAAACATAGATAAGATAGAATAAAGATTCCAATGTATTTTAAGACTTTTTTAATCATTGTTCTACTATTTTTGTTTGCAAAAATATAAAATTGTTGTATCTTTGCAAAATTATGAAAAAACTACTTTATTTATTGTGTATATCAGTCTTATTTTTGTCTTGTGCTTCAACAAATAGGCATAACAGACTCTTGAAAAGCAATGACGTTGATGCTAAGTATGAGGCTGCAATGAAGGCTTACGAAAAGGGAGATTATATGCACGCTAATCAATTGTTTGAAAACCTTTTGTTGTATTCAAGAGGTAGGGAAATGTCTGAAAAAGTTAATCTTTATTATGCAAAAAGTCTTTTAGGTAGTAAGGATTATTATTCGGCAGGTTATCAATTTGAAAGTTTTGTTAAATGGTTTCCTTATTCGCAATATGCAGAAGAGGCACTATTTCAAGCAGCTTTTTGTAAATATTTAGAATCGCCAGAATCGTCTTTGGATCAAACCTTAACAAAGCAGTCAATAGATGCTTTTCAAGAATATATTGAAAAATATCCTAAAAGCGAGAGAGTAGCCGAAGCGAATAAATTGATGGACGAATTAAGAAATAAACTCATAGAAAAGGATTATCAAAATGCTTATAACTACTATAAAACAATGCAATATCAAGCAGCGGTAGTTAGTTTTAAGAATTTTTTGAATGATTATCCTGATTTGACAGAAAAAAGAGAAAATGCGATGTATTACATAGTGCTTTCTGGATATGAGTTTGCTCGTAATAGCGTAGAGGATAAGTTAAAAGAACGCTACGAGACAGTAATTTTGGATTATGAGAGATATTCTGTTGTTTTTTCTAATATGAAAGATAAGAAAAAGCAAGAACAATTAGAGAAAATTTATAATGAATTAAAAATAGACTATAATGGATTATAAGAGAACAAAGGCAGATACAAGTATTAAAACAAGAAATTTAAACGAATTTGATACATTGACAGGCAATCTTTACGAAACAATTGCTATGTTGAGTAAACGTTCTGATCAAATATCGGCTGATTTAAAACAAGAATTGTATAAAAAAATAGAAGATTTCGCTGTTGCTACTGATTCTTTGGATGAAATTCACGAAAACAAAGAACAAATTGAATTAGCAAAATTTTATGAACAACTTCCAAAACCCTACCTTATAGCAATTAAGGAATATATGGACGAAAAGCTCGTTTATAAAAATCCTACTACAAAAGTTGGAATAGAAGAAGAGAAAAAATAATAGGTAAAAAATCTTTTAATTATGAATTTGAGAGTTGTTGTTGCAGTAAGCGGAGGAATTGCCGCTTACAAAGTGCCGTTACTTATACGTATGTTAAAGAAAGCAGGGTGTGAGGTAAAGGTTGTAGTAACAAAAAACGCTCTTGAATTTGTTACAATACCAACTCTTCAAACTCTTTCGCAAAATCCTGTTTACAGTGATATGTTTTCTGAGATGAATTCTCAGTTTACTCAGCACATATCTTTGGCAGATTGGGCTGATATTTACGTTGTAGCTCCTGCAACGGCTAATGTGATTGGTAAGTATGCAAATGGGATTGCTGATGATTGTCTTACTACAACTTTGTTGGCTTTTGATAAAACAGTGTTTTTTGCTCCAGCAATGAACACAAAGATGTATCATAATAAAGTGGTACAAGATAATATTAAGCGATTGCAGGCTTTGGACGTAAAGATGATATTGCCAGAAAAAGGAGAGTTGGCTTGCGGTGTTGTGGGAGATGGAAGAATGGCTGAGCCTGAAACTATTTTCCAAACTATTGAAAGTTTTTTGAAAGAAAAGCAGTCTTTTGCAGGAAAGAAAGTTTGCATAACTGCAGGTCCTACATACGAGCAAATAGATGCGGTTCGCTTTATAGGAAATTATTCTTCTGGAAGAATGGGTTTTGAATTGGCTCGTGTTTTTGCAGAAAAAGGAGCAGAAGTGAGCCTTATAACAGGGCCAACTCAACAAATAATTGAGCATAGCAATGTAACAAGATACGATGTTAAGAATGCCGCTCAAATGTATGATAAAACGGTTGAGTGTTTTGAGAATTGCGATATCGCAATCCTTTCGGCAGCAGTTGCAGATTATACTCCAAAATCAACATTCAATACAAAGTTAAAGAAAAAGACAGATAATTTGGTGGTGGAACTTGTTCCGACAAAAGATATTCTTGCAGAATTAGGAAAAAGGAAAAAAGAAAATCAAATTTTAGTTGGATTTGCTTTGGAAACCGATAATGAGTTGGAAAATGCTAAAGAAAAACTTATACGAAAGAAACTTGATTGTATTGTATTGAACTCTTTGAACGATGCAGGTGCAGGCTTCAATGTTCCAACCAATAAAGTAACAATTTTAGATGCAAAAGGAAATATTTATAATTCAGACTTAAAATCAAAATATGAAGTAGCCTTAGATATTTCCGAAAAAATATTGAATCTATGAGAAGATTTATTGTTTTTTGTTTAGCATCTTTTTGTGTTATCTCTGTTTTTTCGCAAGAGTTTAGAGTGAGTGTGAGCGTTAATTCAACGCAATTGCAATCTTCTGATAGAGAAGTTTTTCAGCAAATACAAGAATTGTTGACTGAATTTGTCAATGAAAGAAAGTGGACAGATGTTACTTATGAGGAATATGAGAAAATAGAAGGCTCAATTTCAATTACGATAACTGAACATAGCACTCAGGAAGATTTTAAAGGTGATATAAATCTTCAATTAAGGCGTCCTGTCTATGGTTCTACTTATACAACAACTCTTTTAAATACACAAGAACAGGGTTTTACCTTTAAGTTTACACAAGGACAATCTTTGGAATTTGAACAAAATAATTATACCAATAATTTAGTTTCTACAATAGCATTTTATTTGTATTATTTCTTGGCTCTTGACGCTGATAGTTTTGAACACAACGGAGGAAATAAGTATTTTACGGTTTGTCAAAATATTGTAACTGCTTCACAACGTTCTGCTTCAAAAGGTTGGAAAAGAGCAGAGGATAATAGAAATAAATATTGGATGGTAGAAAATTATACTAATACTACATATAGATATATTCGTGAGGCATCGTATCAATATCATCGATTAGGATTAGATATGATGCAAGGTGATAGTCAAGCCGAAGCAAGAAATAATATAATGGAGGCCTTGGAAAATGTAAAAAGAGCACATAGAGAAAAATCAGACTTAGTTGCTGTAAAACAATTCTTAGATGCAAAGTCAGATGAAATAGTTAATATTTTTAAAGGTGCTCCACAAAATGAGAAATCAAGAGTGGTGGATTTGATGAAGGTAATCGACCCTGCAAATACAAACAAATACGAACAAATATTACAACAAGGACAACAATAATTTAAAAAAAATAAAAACGATATGAATATACCTTTCGACAGAGCATTGGTTGATCAAATCATTGCAAAAAACAAAATTAAAAGCGTAGGTGCCGCATCTATCAGAGAAGTAAAAAAAATCATAGATGATGTAGAATCCGCAACAGGAGAAAAATTTGTGAGAATGGAAATGGGTATTCCAGGAATTCCTGCTGTGCAATTAGGAGTTGATGCAGAGATTGAAGCATTGAAAAACGGATGTGCTGCAATTTATCCTGATATTTACGGAACAAAAGAATTGAAACACGAAACAGCACGTTTTGTTAAAAATTTTCTTGATGTAGAAGTAGAAGACGATGCTTGCGTTCCAACAGTTGGAAGTATGCAAGCAAGTTTTGCAGCTTTTATGACAATTGCTCGTTTAGATGAAAAGAAAAATAAAATCTTATTTATAGACCCAGGCTTCCCTGTTCAAAAGCAACAATGTAACATATTAGGAATAGAAACTTTACACTTTGATGTTTACGATTATAGAGGAGAAAAATTAGAAGCAAAATTAGAAGAGTATCTTGCGACAGGAGAAGTAGCAGCAATGATTTATTCTTCTCCAAACAATCCTGCTTGGTTCTCATTCAATGAAATGGAACTTCAAATCATAGCAAAAGTTGCAAATAAGTATGATGTAATAGTTTTAGAAGACTTAGCCTATTTCGGAATGGACTTCCGTCAAGATTTTTCTAAACCAGGCGTTGCACCATATCAACCAACAGTTGCAAAATGGGCAAAGAAATTCGTTTTAATGATTTCAGGTAGTAAAATATTCTCATACGCTGGACAACGTATTGCAGTAATGGTTATCAGCAAAGACTTGTTTGATATGAAAACAGAGCATATGAAGAAATATTTTACACAAGATTGCTTTGGACGTGCAATAATCTTCGGCTCTCTTTACGCATTAACATCTGGTACAGCATTCTCTCCACAATATGCTTTAACAGCAATTTTCAAAGCTTGCAACGATGGAACATATAACTTTGCAGAACCTTTGAAAGAATATGGAAGAAAAGCAGAACAAATGAAGAAAGCTTTGGTTGAAAACGGATTTAAAATAGTTTACGACAAGGATTTAGATGTAGAAGTTGCAGATGGTTTCTATTTCACTTTCTCTTATCCAGGACTTACAGGAGAAGAATTATTAAGTGAATTGGCTTATTACGGAATTAGTGCAATTTCTTTAAGCGTTTGTAGAAGTACAAGAACAGAAGGGGCAAGAGCATGCGTTTCTTTAATACCTAATGAAATGATACCTGTCTTTGCTCAAAGAGTTAAGAAATTCCACGAAGACCACCCAATCAAATAAAGTATAAATGCAACAACAATATAAAAGACTTATCCTTTTACCGCAAAAGGATAAGTCTGTTTTGCGTAAGCACCCTTGGATTTTTTCTGGTGCATTACAAAAATCAAAAACCGAAATAAAAGAAGGAGAATTAGTAGAGGTATATAATAGCAATAAAGACTTCTTATGCGTTGGTTTTTGGCAAAATGCGAGTATCGCCGTTAAGGTTTTGTCTTTTGAAAAAGAGCAAATCAATTATGATTTTATTTTAAACAGAATTAAACAAGCCTTTAATTATCGCAAAAGCTTAGGTTTTTTCTCTAATCCTTCAACAAATATTTTTCGTTTAATCAATGCAGAGGGTGATTTTATGCCTTCGTTAATTGCAGACTATTACAACGGACTTGTAGTCTTACAATTCCATAGTGTAGGTATGCTAAATCTTCAAGAATATATTGTAAAAGCTTTACAAGAGGTTTTACAAGAAAATTGTAAGGCTATTTTTTCAAAATCTTCTTCTACTTTGCCAAAACAAAACGAAGGAGAAACCGATAGATTCTTGTTTGGAAACATTGAAGGCGATTGGTTTGCAAAAGAAAATAATCTTTCATTTCGCATAGACTTTAATCAAGGGCAAAAAACAGGATTTTTCATAGACCAAAGAGTTAATAGAGAATTAGTAGGGAGCCTTTCCAAAGATAGAAACGTTTTAAATGCTTTTTCTTACACAGGAGGATTTTCTCTTGCTGCGATTCAAGGTGGAGCAAAAAAGGTTTTGAGTCTTGATATATCTAAAAGAGCAGTAGAATTGTGTGAAGAAAATGTTAGAACTAATTTTAAAAATCATAATCATCAAGCCTTAGCAGTAGATGTCTTAGAATATTTAGATCAAGTGTCAAAGGGAGAGTTTGATTTAATTGTTTTAGATCCGCCTGCTTTTGCAAAACACAATAGAAATCTTAATCAAGCATTGAAAGGTTATAGACAAATCAATCAAAAGGCAATGGAAAA
Source organism: uncultured Bacteroidales bacterium (assembly GCA_937876865.1). Taxonomy (GTDB): domain Bacteria; phylum Bacteroidota; class Bacteroidia; order Bacteroidales; family P3; genus Onthomorpha. The sequence goes on from CALEFF010000012.1 coordinate 10,415, forward strand.
AATTGCAAAAGGAGGATTTCTTTTTACTTTTTCTTGCTCGCAAGCCGTTAGTAGAGAGGATTTTGGAACTATGCTTTTCTCTTGTGCAGCTCTTGCAAATAGAAAAATTAGAATAGTGCAACGCTTGCCTCACGCAATGGATCATCCACAAAGTATTTTCCACCCAGAAGGAGAGTATTTAAAGGGTTTTTTACTTCAAGTTGAATAATCATTAAAATTTTTTTTTAATTTTGCCAACGATTTAGAGAAAATAAAGAATGGATACACTAATATTATTGATAGAAACTGCGACAGAGAGATGTTCTTGTGCTTTGGCAAACAATCAAGGTATTGTTTCTTATGCTGAAAGTAATGAACCAAATTCTCATTCTGCTAAACTGTCATTATTGATTGATGATTTATTTTCTCAAAACTCTTATAATTACTCCGATTTATCAGCAATTGCTGTTTCTATTGGGCCAGGTTCCTATACGGGATTAAGAATAGGGGTTAGTACAGCAAAGGGGTTGGCATACGCTTTGGATATTCCTATTATTACATTGCCAACTTGTGAAGTTTTTGCAGCCCCTGTATTAGAGAAAAATCCAAATGCGTGTTGCGTGTCAATGATTGACGCAAGGCGAATGGAGGTTTACGCTACTATTTATTATGATAAAAAAGAGATAAAACCTTGTTCAGCAGATGTTTTAGAAGAAGGAATTTATGACAATTATCTTTCTGATAAAAAAAACGTGATTTTTGTCGGAAATTGCTTAGAAAAAACAAAAAAAATCTTTGAAAAAAATAATTTTTTCTTTGATTTTTCTGTGGAATTGACTGCAAAAAATATGCAAGGTTTAGCATTTGAAAAATATAATAAAAAAGAGTTTGTGGATGTTGCTTACTTTGAACCTTTTTATTTAAAGAATTTTGAAGCAGCACCCTCAAAAGTAAAAGGATTGTATTAGTGGGAAAAAATAAATTAGCAAGATTTGCCGAAAATGAAACGTTTGCAAATCTTTTTCAATTAACATACGAGCAAATAACAAAGGAAGGATTTGCTTTAAAAGGAAAATGGGATGAATTATTCTTTAAAAACGACAATCCAATCGTTTTGGAACTTGGTTGTGGTAAAGGAGAATATACCGTAGGTTTAGCAAAAAAATATCCAAACAAAAACTTCATTGGAATAGACATTAAAGGAGCAAGACTTTGGAGAGGTTGTAAAACTTCAAACGAAGACAAAATGACAAACGTTGCCTTTGTAAGAACACATATTCAAATGATAGAGAGTTATTTCGCAGAAAACGAAGTGTCAGAGATTTGGATAACTTTTCCTGACCCTCAATTGAAAAAGCCAAACAAACGCTTAACTTGTGAAAGATTTCTAAAATTGTATAAAAACATATTAAAACAAGATGGAATTGTACATTTGAAGACCGATTCACAAGAATTGTATGAATATACAAAAGATGATGTTTTAATTCCCTCAAAAAGAGAAATCCTTTACAATACAAATGATTTATATAATTCTGATTTTAAAGAAGATGTTATTGAAATACAAACCTTTTATGAGGCAATGTATTTGAAAATAGGAAAACCAATAACATATCTTAAATTTAGACTAACATAATAATAAAGAAATAAAAACGTTTTTTAATTAACAATAAATAAATAAAAGAAAAAAATGAAAAAAACAATCACAACATTCTTTATGCTTATCTGTTCTGTTTTCGTTTTCGCACAACAAGCAGATGATGCAGCGACCACAAATAAGTGGATAGAAACATACGAAAAATTAAACACAGCAAAGGATTGGAATTCTATGCTATCACAAGCCGAAAGTTGTAAGGCTGAAGTTCCAAATTGGGAATTTGTTTACTATTACGAAGGATTAGCAAATTTCAATCTTAAAAACTACCAACCAGCAGTAGCAGCATTTGATAAATTCATAGAAAAAAATACTGCAACTCCTGCAGCCTACCTTTATAGAGCAAATTCATACTTGGAAATGAAAGAAGCAGACTTTGCAATAAGAGATTATGAAACTTATTTGCAAACTAACCCTAACGATGTTGCAGTTATGCTAAACAAAGCAGAAGCAAGAATGATAAAAAAAGACTATGCAAATTACATAAACGAACTTACAGCAGTTTTAGCAATAGAACCAACAAACGTAGGAGCCTTACAAAATAGAGCATCAGCATACGCAATGCAAAAAAATTGGCAAGCAGTTATCGCAGACTTAACTTCTGCACTTGCAATAGAAGAAAAAGCAGACCTTTACTATGATAGAGGATTTGCAAACTATTCTATGAAAACTCCAGAAAGCCTTCAAGCAGCAGTAAACGACTTTGCAAAAGCAGAAGAAAAAGGAATGAAAACAGAACAATTGTTTAATTCAAGAGCAGTCTGCAACAAAGCATTGAAAAACTTTGCACAAGAAGCCGAAGACTATACAAAACTTATAGAAATCAATGCAAATAACGAAAAATACTATTATAACAGAGGTGTAGCCTTGTTTAAATCAGGAAAATTCCAAGAAGCATTAGCAGATTTCTCAAAAGCAATAGAATTAAAACCTGATTACGTAAACGCATACAAATATAGAGCAAACACACACGGTAAATTAGGAGATAAAAAATCACAAGCAGCCGATGCAGCAAAAGTAAAAGAATTGCAAGGCCCTGCAAAATAAAACTGAAAAAAAGATAAAAAATAAAGAAAGACGGAGAATTAGAAGAAAAACTCCGTCTTTTTCTTTGTTTTATTTGGATATGTATTAAATTCTTCATAATTTTGCGGTCTGATTTAGTAGGAAATAAAAAAAATAATATAATGGAAAATAATAAGTTATTTGCTGAATTTCCCGAAGTTACAACTCAACAATGGGAAGAAGTGATAACAGCTGACCTTAAAGGTGCTGATTACAACAAAAAATTGATTTGGAAAACCTTAGAAGGGTTTGACGTTAAACCTTATTACAGAGCAGAAGACCTTCAAACACTTGAATATCTTAATGGCAACCCTGCACAAGCTCCATTTGTAAGAGGTTATAAAAAAACAACAAATGCTTGGGATATTCGTCAAGATGTGATTGAGTGCGACATAAAAACAGCAAACGCAATCGCATTAGCGGGAATAGAAAGAGGAGTAAATTCTTTGGGATTAGTTGCAAAGAATGTTAAAACAGCCTCTGATATGAAAGAAATGTTGAAAGGAATCAACTTAGAAGAAGTTAAAATCAACTTTATTAAGAGTGATAACTACCTTGCAACATTAAAACTTTTCATAGAAGAAGTTAAATCACAAAACTTAGATAAAGAAAAAATCAAAGGTTCAATAAACTTTGATGCATACGCATACGCATTATCTCACGGTAAATTCTACGAAGATTTAGATAAGAGTTATAATACATTAGTTGAGATAATCAATTTAGTAAAAGAAAACATACCAGCATTTGATGTATTAACAATCAATGCAAGTGCTTTCAATAATGCAGGAGCATCAATCGTTCAAGAATTAGCTTATACATTATCTGCTGCAAACGATTACCTTTATAATCTAACTCAAAAAGGTATTCCAGCACATTCAGTAGGATATAGAACAGTATTTGCTTTTGCAACAGGAAGTAACTACTTTATGGAAATAGCAAAATTGAGAGCTGCACGTCTTTTATGGACAAAAATCATGGAACAATACGCTCCAAAATGTGAAACAGCATATCAATTACACATTCACACAGAAAGTTCATTCTACAACAAAACAATATACGATCCATACGTAAATATGTTGAGAACAACAACAGAAACAATGTCAGCAGCAATAGCAGGAGCAGACTCAATTTCAGTTTATCCATTTGATGTTGCTTACAAAAAAGCAGACGAATTCTCAACTCGTATAGCAACAAACCAACAAATCCTATTAAAAGAAGAATCTTACTTAGATAAAGTAGTAGACCCATCAGCAGGATCATACTATATTGAAAGCTTAACAAACGCAATAGCAGAAAAAGCTTGGGAAATATTCAAAGGATTAGAAGAAAAAGGTGGATTTGTTGAAGCAATAAAAGCAGGAATCATACAAGACGCAATAGCAGAGATAGCAGCAAAAAGAGCAAAAGACGTTGCAATGCGTAAAACTACTATCTTAGGAACAAATCAATATCCAAACCTAACAGAAAAGAAACCTGTAATAGAAAATATTTGTTGTTGCTGTGGAGAAAAAGGCGATGAAATCAAAACATTACCTTGCACACGTTTAGCAGAGCCTTTTGAACAACTAAGAATGCAAACAGAAGAATCAGGAAAACAACCAAAAGTATTCTTATTGACATACGGAAATCTTGCAATGCGTAAAGCAAGAGCACAATTCACAACAAATTTCTTTGGATTAGCAGCATACGAAATCATAGACAACGTAGGATTTGCCACAGCAGAAGAAGGAGCAAAAGCAGCCGTAGAATCAAAAGCAGATATAGTTGTTCTTTGTTCATCAGACGACGAATACGCAGAATTAGTAGCAGGAGCACTTCCAATATTAAAAGGAGTGTTCAAACATATCGTTGTTGCAGGAAATCCTGTTGAACAAATGGAAAGCTTCAACGCACAAGGCGTAACAGATTACGTTAATGTAAGAACAAATGCCTTAGAAAGCTTAACAAATTACAATAAACAATTATTGTAGAAAGTTAAAAATTTGATTTTTTTCATATTGGCGGTTCTCTTTAACGGAGAATCGCCTTTTTTTAACGCAGTAATATAGAATGGTAATTCCAATATTTCTATCCGTAGTTTTGATAGGCACAATTTATTTAATAGTAAGAACAAAGCAACTTCTAAAAATAAAACCCTTATACATATATCTATTTTATACATTAGCGATTTTGCTTTCACTTTCCTCAATGTTACTCTCTACAATGCCCTTTACAGCAAATCGTTTTATGAATATATTAGTTGTATTCTTTGCCTACTTATTGTCTTTCTTGCTAATCTTTTTATTATCCTTACTTGTGAGCGATGCACTCAAACTAATCTTTCGTTTCAAAAAGAAAACCTTTCTTTCAATCTTGATTTCTCTCACCACACTTCTTTTTCTATACACCACAATCAACGCCTTTTGCATACAAACGAAAGAAACACGAATACAACTCCCACACCTTACAAAAGAAATTAAAGCAGTCCACCTCTCCGACATACATTTAGGACATTTTAGAGGCGAAAACCACCTGAGAAAAATAGTAAACAAAGTAAACGAACTAAATCCCGACATAATTTTTATAACAGGTGATTTAGTAGAAAGCCATTACAACTCAGACAAACAAACACTTCAACCATTAAAAGACCTAAATGCACCGGTCTATTTTGTAGATGGCAATCACGATGCACAAGTAGGGGTAGAAAAACTTAAAAACAACCTAAGAGAAATAGGAGTGAGGGTATTGGAAAACGAATTTGTTGATACACTTGGGCTAAGAATTATAGGCTTAGAATATATGAAGCCTGATAATCAAACCTCTGACCCGCTATCTGTTGCAGAAAGAAAAACCATTCAAACTATTATGCCAACAATTCCTACTTCGGACTCTATGCCAACAATAGTTTTGCATCACACACCATTAGGAAGCGAATACGTTTCAAAAGCAGGAGCCGACCTTTACTTATGTGGACACACTCATGGCGGACAAATTTTTCCATTAACCTTGATTAACGACAAAAACTTTGTGTATAATCGTGGACTATATAAAAAAGGCCGACTTCAAATCTATGTTTCCCAAGGTAGTGGCACGTTTGGAATCCCACTAAGATTAGGAACAAATCCCGAAATCACAGTCTTAAAATTACAACCAAAGGTTTTATGCCCTTAAACTAAAAAGGCCGGATGTTAAATCCAGCCTTTTTGATTTTTTTGTAATAGTGTAAATTATAAACCTATGAAAATTCCAAAGGTAAATGGTGCTTTGTATTCTGGAAAGTTTGTAGAGAATATATTAGTCAAGGAGTGAGATACGTAGAATGAAAAATCTTTGTATCCAAATCCGAACATAGCATCTGCTTTGAAGGTGTTAAAATTCTTAAATGAAGCACCGCTATATTGTTCTGTTATTTCTCCGTTTTCAATCCAAGAACGCTTAAATCCGGTGTGGTCGCAACGATAATTGATTCCGCCCATTGCTCCAAAGTAAACTCTGAAATCTTCATTGAAATTAACTCTTAAAAGTAATGGTACAGTGATATAGCGAGCCACAAGTTTGTTTTCTTCTATTGAATAATTGTTTGTAGTAGGATTTGTTGTGAAATTGTAGTTATCAAATCCATTGCTAAAATTAAAAATATTGCTTTGGTAACCTATACCCGTTGTTATAGAGAAAAGATGCTCAGGAAAGAAAGTCATATCTATTAAAATATCCCAACGGCTTGACCAATTCAAATGATAATTGCTTGCCTGTGTAGGAAGCGTAAATAGATTTTCAGCACTCCAATTCAAATAACTATAACCAATTGCTAAATTTGATTCGAACAAATCTTTCTTTTGTTTTTTTGTTTTCTTATTTTTCTCTTCTGTTGTAAAGAATTGGCTTAAATTTTTTGTTAATTCTTTTTCTATTTCTTCTTTTGGAAGGCTTATAGTGTCGTTATCTTTTAATTCTGTTGAGTCATTTGCAATAGCTTTTAATATTCCTGTTACTATTGAATAAGCTGCAGCGTCCGTCATGCTTACATCTTTTGCGTAAGATAAAGAATATTTTTGTCCATCTGTGAAAATAGCAATATATCTTTCATCCATCATTTCATCCTTGTAGTCATATATTTTTTTCTCTATTTGAATAGAGTCAGCCTGAACAAAGATTGTGTCATCAGAATGGTTATCGCTATATAACAAATAGCTGTTTAATTCTTCTCCTAATTGTTTTAGGATAGGATTATCGGCAGAGGAGCAAGTTTTTACGTCTTTGAGATTCTTGGCTTGTTCTTTTGAAACTACCGAAACATAGTTTCCTAATTTTAAAGTTTCACCTTGATGAATTGTTTCTTTGTTAAACATCTCTTGTGCCTTGACTGCGTTGAACGCTGTAAAGAGGCTCACTAATGCTACTAAGGTTGTGATTTTCCTTACCATAACTTTTAATTTTTATTTATTAAACATTTATTTTTTCTTCTCTTTTTATTGTTGTAGTTGTTGTTTTTACTTGTCTCTTTCCAATATTTCTCACTGTGTTTATCGCTTTTTGTGTGTTGGAAACAAAGTCTGAATTATAAAACTCATCAATCTTTTTGTCTAAATTTATGCTTTTGATAATCCTGCTTGCAAGAGTAGGTTTGCTTTCTTTTTTTACTACTATACTCTCTTCGTATCTCATATATATAATACGCTCTTGTCTCTCTATTTTCGGCTTTGCAAGTTCTGTTTTTTGGAATACAAGTTGGTGAATTATAGTGTCTTGCTCTTCTTCTATTGAGAAGTAAAAATTTTCCTTTGCTTTTTCATTTTTTTTCTTTACTTTTTCAAAATAATTCTTTGCTTTTTCAGAATTTTTCTTAGCTTTTTTTTGAACAATCAAAGTAGGCGTTTTTTCTTCTACTATAACCTCTTTTTCTAATAGAGGTTTGATAGCAAAAAACAACAATATCATTGCCGCAATCGAGCAAGCATATTTCATATATCTTGGAACAAAAACAATGCTTCTTGCTTTTTTGCCCGTTGCAAGAGTAAATAACTCATCTTTTTCTGTAAACTTTACCTCAGAAGGCTTATCTAAACCCTTGCAACCTTTATAAGAAGAAAGCATTTGCTTGTATTGAGGATTGTTTTCAAGAAAAGCCTCAACCTCCTTTTGCTCCTTAGGACTTAAATCGCCCTCTGCATAATCAAAAAGTATGACCTCAATATTATCTTTCGTTATTTTCATATATCTCTTTTAATTTTAATTTTGCTCTAAATATATTTACCTTTACATCACTTTGGCTTAATTGCAATATCTCTGCGATTTCCTTAACCGAAAAGCCTTGCCACTCCTTTAACATTAAACATTGACGCATTTTTTCGCTGAGTTGTTCAAGTAAATAATCCAATAATTGTTTGTTATCGGTGTTTGAGTAAATAGGAGTGTCGCTTTGAAAGTCGTTTTCTCTAACCTTATTGTAGCGAAAGTGTTTTAACATATTGTTGTGAGCAGTAACAAAAAGCCAATTTCTTACCTTATCTTTTTCAATCTTTTCTTTATTGTTCCAAAGCGAAAGAAAAGTATCTTGAAGAATATCCTTTGAAGAATCCCTATCCTGTAAATTTTTTACAAGATAGGCAAATACCCCATCGGAATAAAGCTCAATTATTTTCTTATACTCTTTTTCGCTCATTGAAATTTAGTTTCCTTTTACTATAATAATCCCTTACCCATATAAAAGGTTACAAAAATATAGAAAAAAATACTCTCAGTCGGAAAAAGTGTCAAAAATGACAGAAATTTCGAATAGGATTATCTTCGTTCTTTGTTTTATGAAATTTTTTCATTATTTTAATTTACTGAAACAAAGTGTTTTAAGATTTTTTCTTTAAAAAAACTTGCGAAAATATTTGTTGGTTTAAAGAAAACGCTTATTTTTGCAATCGAAATCAAATTTGTAATGATTACAATTTTGAAAAAACAAAATAAAAAACAAGATAGTTAAATTAAGTGTTAAATATAAAAAAATAAGATTATGCACAACGCAAGAAAAATTACAAATGATTATTACTGGGTAGGGGGAAGCGATCGCCGTTTGGCTTTATTTGAAAATGTAATGCCTATTCCAAGGGGCGTTTCTTATAATGCTTACTTGTTAATGGACGAAGATAAGACAGTTCTTTTAGATACAGCTGATGCTTCAATTTCTTATCAATTTTTTGAAAACGTTAAGTATGTTTTAAATGGAAGAAGTTTGGATTATCTTGTGGTTAATCACATGGAACCTGACCATTGTGCGTTGATTGAAGACTTAGTGTTGCGTTATCCTGCAATGAAATTGATTGGAAATGCAAAAACACTAACTATGATAAAGCAATTTTTTGATTTTGAGGTTGATGATAGATTTATAACAGTGAAAGAGGGTGATGTTTTTGAAACAAAAAATCATAAACTTACCTTTGTAATGGCTCCAATGGTTCACTGGCCTGAGGCAATGTTTACTTATGATATTGAAACTAAGATTTTATTTTCAGCAGATGCTTTTGGAACTTTTGGAGCCTTAAATGGAAACTTATTCAATGACGAGGTTAATTTCGATAGAGATTGGATTGATGATGCAAGACGTTACTATACTAATATTGTTGGTAAGTATGGTCAATCTGTTCAAACTGTTTTGAAAAAGGCCGCAGGCATTCAAATTGATATGATTTGTCCTTTACATGGTCCAATTTGGAGAAATAATTTAGGATACTTTTTAGATAAGTATAATAAGTGGAGTTTATATGAGCCAGAAGATAAAGCGGTGATGATTGTCTATGGTTCAATGTATGGAAACACTGAATCGGTGGCAAATAAGACTGCAAGCCTTTTGGCAGAAGCTGGTGTGAAAGATGTAAGATGCTATGATGTATCGGCAACTCACGTTTCTTATTTGATTTCTGAGGCATTTCGTTGTTCACACATTATTTTGGCTGCTCCAACTTATAATGGTGGTGTGTTTACTCCAATGGAAAATTTCTTATTGGACTTAAAGGCTCACGGATTACAAAAAAGAAGTTTTGCAATCATTGAAAACGGAACTTGGGGACCTGTTGCTGGTTGCAAAATGCGTTCAATGATTGAAGAAATGAAGGATATGAAAGTTCTTGAATCAACACTTACTATTCGCTCTTCTATGAAAGATAATCAAATTGAAATGTTAGAAGAGATGGTAAAAGACGTTGTAGAGGATTTGAATAAGTAATAATTAAAAAAAGTCAAAGATATGAATGTGTTAGATAAGTTAGAATACGGACTATTTGTGTTATCGGCTCACGAAAATCAAAAGGATAATGCTTGTATTACAAATGTTGCAATGCAGGTTACTGACAATCCAACAAGAATTGCTTTCACTGTGAACAAGAATAATCTAACTCACGATATGATTTTTAACACAGGTAAGTTTACTTTAAGCATTTTGACAACAGATGTGCCAATGGAATTGATACAACACTTTGGGTTTAAAAGCGGAAGAGAGGTAGAAAAGTTTGAAAACTACCCTTATGCTCAAAAAAATCAACAAGGTATGTATTATATCACTGAAAAATATGCAAATGCTTATATTTCGGGAACAGTTTTCTCTAAAATGGATTTAGGAACACATACATTATTTTTGGCAGATGTAGTAGAAACACAAGATCTTTCTGAAAAGAAATCGCTAACATACGAATATTATCACCAAAACATTAAACCACAACCAAAAAGTAGTAAGAAAAAATCTTGGGTGTGCAAAGTATGTGGTTATGTTCACGAAGAAGAAAGTTTGCCTCAGGATTTTATTTGTCCTTGGTGCCAACATGGTGTAGCGGATTTTGAAGTAATGGAGGTGTCTAATTAATATGTTTAATTTAAAATAAAGAATGAATTATGGAATTAAAAGGAAGTAAAACAGAAAAGAATTTAATGGCTGCTTTTGCAGGAGAATCTCAGGCTCATACCAAGTATTTATATTATGCTTCAAAAGCAAAGAAAGATGGTTATGTGCAAATGGCAAATCTTTTTGAAGAAACAGCCTTAAATGAGAAGGAACACGCAAAAATTTGGTTTAAACTTTTACACGAAGGCGAAGTTCCAGATACAATGACTAATCTTAAAGATGCTGCAAACGGAGAAAATTATGAGTGGACTGATATGTACGCTAATTTTGCCAAAGAAGCAAGGGAAGAAGGCTTTACAAAAATTGCAACATTGTTTGAATTGGTTGCCAAAATTGAAAAAGAACACGAAGAACGCTATCGTAAATTGTTGAAAAACATTGAAGATGGAGTTGTATTCTCTAAGGAAAATGATACAGTATGGCAATGTGCAAATTGCGGACATATAATAATAGGTAAAAAAGCACCAAAGATTTGTCCGGTTTGCGATCATCCTCAATCATATTTCCAAGTTAGAGCAGAGAATTATTAAGATAAGGAAGTATATGAGTGATAAATGGGCATTAAATACGGTAAAACAATATCTTCTTGAAAGGGATATAAAACCTTCCGTTCAAAGAATAGCGGTGATGACTTATTTATTAGAACATCGCACTCATCCAACGGTTGATGAGATATACTTAGAACTGCAAGATAAGATACCGACTTTGTCAAAGACCACTATATACAATACTTTAAAACTGTTTGTTGAAAAAAAAGCAATACTTGCTCTAACGATTGATGAAAAAATGGTAAGATTTGATGGGTATAGACAAAGACATGCACACTTATTTTGCCATAGTTGCGGAAAAGTAATTGATGTTCCTTTGGAATACGATGTTGAATTACCACAAACAGAAGAAACAAAAGGATTTACAGACGTTGAGACACAAGTTTATCACAAAGGATATTGTGCCGAATGTTTAGAAACAAAAAAATTATGAATTAAATAAACACAAAAGAAATGAAAAAGTATGAATGCACAGTTTGCGGATTCGTTTACGATGAAGCAATAGGAGATCCTGATAACGGAATCGCTCCTGGAACAAAATGGGAAGACTTGCCACAAGATTATACTTGCCCTTTATGTGGAGTAGGTAAAGAAGATTTTCAAGAAGTTAATTAAAAACAAAAAAGGCACTCATAAGTGCCTTTTTTGTTTCTTAAAACTCAACCTCAAAATCCAATCTATTTATATCTTGTTGGTCAATTATTTTTTGAAGTTCTTTTTCTAATTTACGTTTTTCTCTTTCCTTTTTTCTTTCTTGGCGTTTTTCTTTCCAACGTTTCCAGAAAGGTTTTTTCTTTTCTTTCTTTTCTTGTTTTATTTCTTTGCTTTGAGGATTTTTTTCTTTGTTTTGAGAAATTATTTCTTTGCTTTCTTCTTGCAAGTCTTCTTCTTGATAAGTTTGACTAATGTTTGCTAAATCGTAAAGTTCAATAATGTCAATCAAAAGTTGAGGATATTTTGGATTTGTTGCATATCCTGCTTGTTTTAGCCCTTTTGCCCAACCTTTATAGTCGGTAATTTTCAATTTAAAAAGGTCTGCATATCTTTTTTTACCAACAAGAAAAAGCGAATGGTCAATATAAGATTGTTCTGCATTGTCATAAACCCTAAAACATTCGTTTTTCTTGTCGTCATCTTTGTATATTTTCTTTCCTTTCCAATCATTATGGCATTTTATACCGAAATGATTATTTGCCTCTGTGGCTAAGCGTGAGCGACCGCTACCAGATTCCAATATTCCTTGAGCAAGAGTAATGCAAGCAGGAATTCCATATTGTTTTTCTTGTTCAATGGCAATTTTTGTGTAAGTATTGATGTAATCTTGTGTGGAATTACTTTTGCTTTGTCCAAAAACAATTACTGAACTAAGCATTAAAAATAAAAATACTTTAATTTTCATAGAATATACTAAATAATGAATAAAATTTTTTGCGAAGATACAATAAAGAAACGAAATTTAGCCTTTTTTGCGTTATGATTTTGTATTTTATTAACTAAATATTATTTTTGCAAGTTATCTTTAAATAATGAAATTATGAGAAACGAGTTATTTCTTTATGCGAATTATTATCAAAATATGGGAATGAATGTTTCCCCGATAGGCAAATCCAACTACAAAAAGCCTATTATAGATAATTGGAAACGTTATATATCGGTTAAACAAGAAGAAATAAACAATTTTAATTGGGAAGATAGTGTTGGAATCGGCTTAATAAGCGGTTTTAATGAATATAGGGCGTTGGATATTGATGAATTGTATTATTCTTACTATGATAGAAGGGGTAGGATTGACGATTTTGTTGCAAAATGTCTTGCAATTTTGGGTTTGCCACAAGATTACGCTTGGGTAATTGATAGTGGTAGTGGAAGAGGTCTTCATATTATTTTTAGAATGAATGATTTTGAATATTCCGAAGAGGTGTACTCTTATAGTGCAAAGAGAATTGAGGATAGGGAATTATTCAAAAGAATGGAACTTCGTTGGAAAGCCTTTTTGGTTTTGCCACCTTCTCAACACAAAGAAGGAGGAAAATATCAGTTTCGTAACAATGCAATTCCGTCTTATAAGCCTTACTATGTTGATAATGACCATGTGTATAATCTTTTAAACTATTTTTGTGGTGATTATCACTTTGAACAGTGTAATTACAATGGAATGGATTTCAATCTTGTTAGAATAACAAAGCAAGTTGCAACTTCCTCTCACGAAAACTGCTATGATGAGGTTGAAGACAATCTTGCATTTATCAAAGATTGCAAGTCAAAGGACGCTTTCAATACTATGGGAACGTTTTACGCTACGGGAAAAATGGTAGAACTTGATATGAATAGGGCTATCAATTATTTCAATCTCTCAAACAACGAAATGGCACACTTCAATATTGCTTCCTTGATTTCTATTGGCGTAATATCGGGTTCGGAAGCTGATATGATGTTTCATTTGACTTTCTGCTCCGATTTTCCTATTGATAAATTGGATTTAGTTAAAACAAACTATCATATAAGAACAGGAAAACACAACGAGCAATCAAAGAAAATAAACGAAACTCAAATCTTATTTTTCGATACTGAGGCGACAGGCTTACCTGATGATTACGATGAGCCTACTACAAATACAGCAAATTGGCCACGATTAGTGCAATTGTCTTGGATTGTAACAAATGAGAAGGGGGAAACCTTAAAAGAACACGACTATATAATATATCCAGATAACTATACAATATCTAAATCGGCAATAGACCTACATGGAATAACTCTTGAAAAGGCTTACGAAAAAGGAACACCACTTAAAGATGTTATTTCTTTGTTTATGGAAGACTATAAGCAAGCAAAATATGTTGTAGGTCATAATGTAGCCTTTGATAAAAAGATAATAGGAGCCGAACTCGTTAGATTGGGAGGAGAAGATATTATGGAAGAAAAACAATCCTATTGTACAATGTTATTAAGCACTAATTATTGTCGTATTCCGGGCTATTATGGACACAAATATCCTAAATTACAAGAATTACACAAAAAATTATTTTCAGTAGGCTTTGATGATGCACACAATTCTATGGCAGATGTGAAAGCAACCGTTAAATGCTTTTGGGAAATGAATAGAATAGGGCTAATACCAATGGAAGAGATTAAAGAAGAGCAAGAACACTCAACACTAAAATTAGACTCTACATTCAATTCTACTCAACTCTCCACACCTAAACCACAACTTACTCCAATAGAAAAACAAGAAATTACAACACCTGAGCCAGAGGAGAAAACCTTTGAAGAAGAGGAAGAAAAAAATGAAAGAAATGATTTAGAAAATGAAAGAAATAATTCGGAAAATGAAAGAATTATTTTAGAAAATGAAAGAATTATTTTAGAGGAAGAAAAAGAAGAAAAACCTATTGAAGAAGAAAAACCTATAATTACAGAGAAACAAAGATTTTCTATAAAGGGAGTGGATTTTGATATGGTCTATGTAAAAGGCGGAACATTCCTTATGTGTAATGAAATAGAGAAAACCGTAGAGGATTATTATATTTGCGAAACCCAAGTAACACAAGCACTATGGATAGCAGTAATGGGTAATAATCCATCTTGGTATGAGGGTGATGATTTTCCAGTAGAAAATATTAGTTGGAACGATGCAAGCGATTTTGTAAAGCGTTTAAGCGAAATGACAGGAAAAACGTTCCGTATTCCGAGCGAAGCCGAGTGGGAATTTGCAGCACGAGGAGGTATTTATTCAAAAGGTTATAAATATTCTGGCAGTGATGATATAGAAAACGTTGCATGGTACAAAGAAAACTCACAAAGAAAAACCCATAGTGTTAAAACCAAACTTCCAAATGAATTAGGATTATACGATATGAGTGGAAACATATACGAATGGTGTGATGATTGGCGAGATGGCAATTATAAAATTCTTAGAGGCGGTTGTTGGGGAAGCACAGCCAAAGGTTGCCTAAGCACATACCGCTTTGATTCTTCACCAGACACTAAGGGAGGCGATGGAGGAGTAAGAATAGCAATGGATATTTAAGAAAAGGTGTAATAATTTAAATAATTAGTTGTCTAAATAGTAGATACAAACCAATAAAAATTAAGTGTTATGAAAAGATTTTTAAATTTATTAGTTGTAGCATTTGTATTCATATCAACACTATTAGTAACAAATGATACATTTGCAAGAAGATATTCACGCTCTTACACAAAGAGTGTTATAAACAAAACAGCCTATGTAATAGAACAAGCATATGACATAGCATATACCTATGATTTTTGGAACGAACACTATTTGTCCAAAGCCGTTTATTACAATGATTATGCGTATGACCTATATAGGAGAAATTGTCGCAGTGCTGCTGTTCATTATTCTTTAAAGGCAAGAGAATATGCTTTAATGGTAATAGACAATTGCGATGATTATTGGGAATATTTTTACTTTACTTATTTCGGTTGGAGTTTTAGTTTTGGATATAATCCACATTTCTCCTACGCAAGTGGATATGCTAACGGCTATTATGATGGTTATTTTGCTGCTTATTGCTCTCGTCATAATCATCATTACAATCACCCTCATGGGCATAAACCTCCACACCACAATTCACACAATAATAACCACCCTCACAACAATGGCAATCACGGAAACATAACTCACAACAATGGACACGTGATTGGTAGAGGTGAAACAGGAAATTTGAATCCTAATGTGCAAACAGGTGGTGGCGTAATAACAAGAGGTAGTTTTAAAAACATAAATTACGATGAGTATTTCTCAACAGATGAAATTAAAGAAATAAAAGAAATGCCTAATGAATCTACTTTGGAAACTAACTTTAAGAAAGAACGTCCAAATGTAGTGTTTGACAGCAAGGAACTTTCAAAACCAAACAATGAGGTAATGACTCGTGCAAAAGAAATCTCAAAAGAATATACAAGAGAAAGCAAAGGCAAGGGGCAAACTATAACTTCAAAACAAATAGTGCCTTATTCAACAATGAATCCTAATAAAGAACTTAAACCAAACAAAGATGTTAAGCCTGCTAATAAGGAAATGAAACCACAAACAAATAGAGAGGTTAAACCAAACAAAGATGTTAAGCCTGCTAACAAGGAAATGAAACCACAAACAAATAGAGAGGTTAAACCAAACAAAGATGTTAAACCTACAAACAACAAAACAGAGGTTAAACCTAATAGAAATAAAAAAGAAGTAAAAAACACAAAGAACACAACATCAAATAAATCAAAAGCAACAAAGGGAACTAATAAATCATATAATAAATCAACAACTTCAAGCAAGAAAACCACTTCATCAAGTAAAAAATCAGAAAAGAAACTTAGCAGATAAATAGTATGAAAAGGATTGTAACTGTAATAACACTTTTGTTAATTGGTCAAAGTCTTTTAGCACAAAAAGTAAAACCAAGAATAGAAAACGTAATTGTTTACCCTCAGATGAGTTTAATAGAAAAAACAGCAGAGGTAACGCTAAAAAAAGGAGATAATACTTTCTATATAGTGAGCAACTCACCAAACTTATTTCCCGAAAGCCTACGTTTTCAAACCAATGACCAATATCAAATAATCAGTTACAATCCTTTGCTTCAATACAACGAAGACTACAAGGAATATGTTAAAACTCTTCCACAATCAAAACAAACATATTACACGCTTTTGACCGATTCAATAAAAAATAATGAAGAGGCAATATCAATTGTCAAAGAAAACATGGCAATAACACAAAAACAAATCACAGCACTTGATAACTTTCAACCAATATCTTCCGCACAAACCATTGATACAGTTGCGAAAATAAAATCTGCCTTAGAGTATTATCAAACCAAAATGAGCGAATTGAAAAAAACTTTAAGACAACAAAATAAACAACTCACCAACTTGCAAAAACAAAAACATTCCTTAGAAAAACAAAAGCAAATATTCCATCAACAATATGAAGAACAAGTGCTTTCAAATGTTGAGAAAAATTATACTATCAAAGTAGAAATCTACTCAGAGCAAGCAATTGAAAGGGCACAAATCAACTATTCTTATTTTACAATGGCGAGTACTTGGTCGCCAATCTATGATTTAAAAATCAATTCTTTAACTAACAAAAATGAATTAAGTCTTCAAGCCAATCTTTCGCAAAGAACTTGTGAGGATTGGAAAGATGTAAACCTTTCTTTTACCAATGAAAATACAGGAAATTCTGTTTTCTTACCCGAACTCTCTCCATACGTTGCAAATACCATTGTAAGCAGAGATGGATTCTTGAAATCTGCAAGAAAAATGGAATCTATGGCAATGGAAGAAGAAGAGGAAATGATTACAAACAACCTTTTAGGAAAAGAATTTCATTTAAATAGAAAAATAACTATACCTTCAAGTCTTCAAAACAAAACAATCAACCTTAATACACAAGACTTGAAGATAGAATACAAATACATTGTTCGTCCAAAATTAACAAACAAAGCCTATCTTCAAGCACTTATTTGCGATTGGCAAGATTTAAACCTAATAGATGCACAATGTAATATCTATTATGATAACAAATTCACATCTACAACAAAGCTTTTGCCTTCAAATACACAGACTGATACCCTTGTTTTGCCTGCGGGAGTTGATGAAAAGATAGCCGTGCAAAGAAAAGTTCATAAAACAACACCCGAAAAAAATGTTTTCTCAAAAACATTAGAAACAACAGTTGAGATAGACATTGTAATAAAAAACAATAGTAATAATACAGTAAAATTAGAAATAGAAGATCAAATACCAATCATTCATAACAATCCTGATATTATTATTACCCCTCTTGAATTGCAAGGAGCAGAGTTGGATAAAGACGGAATTTTGCTTTGGAAGAAAGAATTAAAATCAAAAGAAGAACTAAAACTAAAAGTAAAATACCAAGCAAAATATCCAAAAGGCACAAGTCTTAATTTAAATTAAAGAATTAGAAAAATTTTTCTTTGATTTTTTTATTTTTTTCTTTGATTTATTTTCTTTTTTCTTTGTTATATTTGACTTAATTTGTATTTTTGCTTTTTCAAGATATGGAGTTATGTCAAGAAAGTTTATATTATATATATTTTTTATTAGTTTTTCTTTTATTTCCTTTGCTCAAAACAACTCATTTCTAAGTGGTAGAGTAGTAGATGAAAGTGGTAAGGGGTTAGAATTGGTCAATATAGGAGTAATTAACCTAAAAAAAACTTTGGGAACAACCTCTGACGCTAAGGGTTATTACAAATTGTCGCTTCCTTCGGACAAAGAATTAAAAATTGTAGTTTCTTGCATTGGTTATGCTTCGCAAGAAATTAGCCTTACTTTGAAAAAAGGAGAGAAAAAGCAAATTGATTTTACTTTAAAAAGCGTTGCCGAAAATCTTGAAGCGATAGAGATTAAAGGAGATAACTCTCGAATTGAGGGAGTAACGAGAATCACAACCGATTGGGCGAAAAATGCTGTTGGCCCTACGGGTGGAGTGGAGAATCTTTTAAAAACATTAGACGGAGTTTCCTCTAACAACGAACTTTCTTCGCAATATTCGGTTAGAGGAGGGAATTTTGATGAAAACTTAGTCTATGTGAATGATATAGAGATATTTCGTCCTTTGCTTGTAAGGAATGCACAACAAGAAGGATTGAGTTTTATCAATAGTGATATGGTTGGTGATATTGTCTTTTCTTCTGGTGGATTTGATGCAAAGTATGGTGATAAAATGTCTTCGGTCTTAGATATTCGTTATAAGAAACCACAAGAGTTTGGAGGCAATGTGTCGTTCGGACTTTTGGGTGCAAGCCTTCATTTAGAGGGATTGATTGGTAGTCGTTTTACTTATCAAATGGGATATAGAAGAAAAACAAATAAATACTTGCTTAATTCTTTGGAAACGCAAGGTGAATATAATCCTACTTTCAATGATTTTCAACTTTATTTGACATACGATCTTAATGAAAAGAGTGAACTTGCATTTTTAGGAAATATAGCCGATAATAAATATAATTTTATTCCAGAAAATAGAGAAACATCCTTTGGAAACTTCTATGAAATGTTGAAATTAAAGGTTTATTTTGACGGACAAGAATTAGATAGATTTTCTTCTTTGTTTGGAGCCTTTATGTATACTTATAAACCTAAGAAAGATTTAGTTTTAAAACTAATAACTTCTGCTTTTTCCACAGGTGAAAGAGTGAATTATGATATTCAAGGACAGTATTATCTTTCGGAAACAGGACTTGGATTTGGTGATGATGAAGGATTGGAAAGAGGAATCGGCACTTATATTGAACATGCTCGCAATAATCTTTGGGCAAATATTTACAACATAGAACATAAGGGTGTAAAAATTTATGATAACGGCAATTTATCGTGGGGAGTCAAATGGCAATATGAATTTATTGAAGACAGAGTAAACGAATGGAAGATGGTAGATAGTTCGGGTTATAGTATACCGTCTATTCCCGATAATATAGGGATTTTTGATAGTCTTTTCTCGCCACAACTCAACAATGTATTTAAGTCCAATAACTCAATTGCCTCAACGCGTCTTTCAGCATACGTTCAAAAACAATGGATTTTTTCTTATGATTATGGACAATGGTATGCTAATCTTGGAATAAGAGGACAATGGTGGGATTATAACAAAGAATTTGTGCCTTCTCCAAGAGCAAGTCTAAGTTTTAAACCAAATATTAAGCAAGACCTTCTATTGCGTTTTGCTTGTGGAATGTACGCTCAAAGTCCTTTTTACAAGGAGTTAAGAGATGAAAAAGGAAATGTACACTCCGATGTTTTGAGTCAAAAGAGTTTACACTTTGTTCTTTCGTCCGATTGGAATTTTAAAATGCTTGACCGTCCGTTTAAGTTGATGAGTTCGGTTTATTACAAATATTTATGGGATTTAAATCCTTATTATTTGGACAATGTTCAAGTAAGATATATGGCAAAGAATAATGCCGTAGGATATGCAAGGGGATTAGATGTGCGATTGTTTGGAGAAATGATAAAAGGCATTGATTCTTGGATTAGTTTCTCTCTTATGAATACCGAAGAAGATATTCAAGGAGATGGAAAAGGCTATATACCACGTCCAACCGACCAATTATATAATATAAGCATTAGTTTCCAAGATTATATTCCTAATATGCCATTCATAAGGGCTTATTTGAGTTTCAATTATGGTAATGGTTATCCTTTTGGTGCTCCAAATACCCCAAGATATATGCATACAAATCGTATGCCCGATTATTTAAGAGCAGATATCGCCTTTACGTTTAGGTTAAAAGATGAAAACGCATCTTGGGCTAAGAATAATTTTTTCAAATACTTTAAAAAGATTTGGGTAAACGTTGAGTGCTTTAATGTATTTTCAAGTAAAAACGTAGTGTCTTACTTTTGGGTAGCTGATTATAGTAATAAATATTATGGAGTACCTAATTACCTTACACCTTTTCAATTAAATGCTAAATTGACTGTTGAATTTTAAAAAAGTAAATGTTTATGAGAAATAAGTTACCTCAACTATTAGATGTCGATATTCAACTTAGTTGTAAACCAAACGATGTTTTTTCTTTTGCAAACAATGTGAAGCTTCATTGTTTTGAAGACAAGGATTCGGAAATCATACGTTTGGAATTTCTTTTTCTTAATGCAGGAAGTGTAAATCAAGAAAAGTTTTTTTCTTCCGCAGCCGCTTCAAGTCTAATCACAGAAGGGTGTGGAGAACTCTCAGCAATTGAGGTGGCGGATAAGTTAGATTATTATGCAGCATACGTAGAAAGAGTATCGGAAAGAGATTCTACGAGTTTGGTGTTTTATTTTCTTAAAAAATATCAGCAAAATCTTTTGCCACTAATAGAAAAAATCATAAAGCAAGCAAATTATAACGAAAAGGAATTTGAGGTTTATATTTCAAAACAAAAGCAAAATTTTGAGATTAACGCTCAAAAAACCTCTATGATAGCCTATAAGGAATTTTATCGTACGATATTTCCACATAATCACCCGCTTTCTAAGTTTGGAGAAAAAGAAGATTTTGATAAATTAACACCCGATGATGTTAAGGCTTTCTATCGTGATTTCTATACTTCTTCTCAAAGTGAAATTATTTTGTCGGGCAATTACGATAAGGAGTTTGTAAAGGAATTAGAAATCTTTTTTGGAAATAAGTCTTGGAAAGGGGAAGAAAAAAACAAAGAATTAAAAAATTATTTCTTTGATTTAGAAAATTATTTCTTTGAATTAAATTCAAAAAACAAAGACTTAGAAAAAACAATCAATAAAAAAGGAGCCTCACAAGCAAGTATAAGAGTGGGTTGCGTAAGTCTGCCTCATTCTCATCAAGATTTCTTGCCTTTTAGCGTTGTTGTGTGTTTGTTAGGTGGCTATTTTGGCTCACGTCTTATGATGAATATTCGTGAGGACAAGGGTTATACCTATGGAATCTCTGCAAATCTTTCTTCGTATCGTTATGCATCGGTGTTTTCTATTGCTTCGGACGTGAAAGCCGATAAGGCACAAGCAACAATCGATGAAGTAGAAAAAGAAATATCTATTTTACAAAACGATTTAGTGCCTTTGTCGGAACTATCGCAAGTGAAAAACTATTTAATAGGCGAGTGTATAAGAAATTTAGATGGAGCATTTGATAAATCGGATAAATATTCATTTTTAATGAAACTAAACTGCAAGTATGACTATTATAAAAACTTTATAGACACAATTAAATCAATCACACCTATTGAAATAAGAGATTTATCACAAAAATACTTAAATCTAAACTATATGTCAAAAATAAAGGTCGGTGATACGGAAATTTTAACTTAAAAATAATAATATTATGAGAGCGTTTTGTTTTGCAATATGTTTAATGTTATCATCTTTTCTTTGGAGTCAAAACTCTATAAATGTTTATTGTGCACAAGTAAATGAAGATGGGAGTACTACTTTGTATTATGAAACAGCAGAAGGTAGTGGTTTTGTGGAATATGTTGTTTCAGCATATTCAGATGTTGAAGATGCGTATTTGAGAGTTGGGGAGACAACCGACATAAATCAAGATTCCTATACCGATAACGTTAGAAACGCAAATTTTGAACAAATACGCTATTTAGTAACTGCCGATTTTGGAGAAGAAAGACGTCCCTTTGGATATATAAGAACTATTTACTTAACCTCAACCTTAAATAATGATAATTCAATCTCGCTTTCGTGGACCTCAATGGGTAGTAGCACTCCTTCGGGTAGTGAAAACAAACCGTATAAGATTTATAGAAAACTAAAACGTCAAGATACCGATTGGCAATTCTTAGCCGAGCAAACACAAAGAACATATACCGATAATTTACCTCCTATTTGTTCGGATTCTGTTCTTTATAAAATTGAATTAGAGAACGATAATGGTTGTGTTTCTCGTTCAAATCAAGTCTTACACGTAATAGGAGATACACAAATTCCTAATATGCCAGTGCTGTTATTAATAAGCGTTGATCCAGATACACAACAAATTTACTTATGGTGGGAACCTTCAACTTCAGACGATGTAATGGGTTACGTAGTCTGCAGTGGAGATCCTTGTGTTACGCTTGACACGATTTGGGGTGCAGATGCAAGTTCATATACGTGTGAAAACTGCTCGGCAGAACAAATAAACTCTTTGGCAGTTATGGCTTTTGACACTTGTTTCAATACTTCACTTCGCACAGACAGACATTCAAATGTAGTTCTTTCTGCTCAAAGAGAAAATTGTAGTGATAAGGTTAAATTTTCGTGGAATGAATACGAAGGATTTGATGTTCAAAAATACGAAATCTATAAAAAAGAAAATAATTCTGCCTTTACTTTGGTTGGAAATACACAAGCCTTAAACTATGAATTGACAATAAATCCAATAATTCCTAACTATGAGTTTTATGTTCTTGCGGTAGGTGCAAATAATATTACATCTAAATCAAATAGTGAGGTTTTAACAATTTCTTCTGCACAACAACCAGAATTTGTTGAAATAAGAAAGGTCTCTGTTAAGGATAAAAATCAAGGAGTTGATTTAGAATTTTTTGTAGATGCAGACATTGTTGTCAATAAGTATCGTTTGAAAAGAGCAGAAAACGGAGGAGAGTATAAAGTGATTGCAAATATTCCATATACGGGCAATAATACGGTGCAATACACAGATAATATTTCCTTGGAGAATAATAAAAACGATTATTCCTATATATTTGAAGCACCTGATGCTTGTAATCTTGTTTATAAAGCCTCACGCCCTGCTACAATTATGCGATTGGAATTAACCGAAGTTGATAGAAGTACAAATGCTCTTTCTTGGAATGCTTACAATTCTTGGGATAATGGGGTAGGAGTTTATGAAATTTATCGACAACCAGAATCGGAGCCAGCACCTGTGCTTTGTGGTACATCAGGCTCTTCAACTTTTACTGATTTTATGGGAGATGTGATAACTGCATCAGATAAAACTAATTATTATGTAAGAGCAATTGAAGCAGGAGCAGGAAATGACGGAAAGGTACAAACAGCCCTTTCAACAAGAGCAAGCATAAAAAGAGAAACTGTAATATTTATTCCAAATGCTTTCACTCCTCGTGCAGCCGAAGGAGATAATAATATTTTTAAACCTACGTGTTATTTTGTAAAACAAGGCACGTACTTAATGAGAGTGTTTAATCGCCAAGGAGGATTATTGTTTCAAACAAATAATACGGAAGAGGGTTGGGACGGAACTTTCAAAGGAGAGTTTTGCCATCCTAATACATACGTATATGTAATAGAATATGTAAATTCCGATGGAGAAAAAGTTGTAAAAAAAGGAACTTTCGCTCTTGTGGAATAAAGAAAAAAGAAAATTTTATGAATAAAATAGAAACTATATTAACGCCAGCCTTGTATCCTTTTGCTAAAATGAACGGAGGACACAATGTTGTAGTTGTAGATATTCTTAGAGCAACAACTTCAATCTGCACAGCCTTGTCTAATGGTGCAAAGGCAATAATCCCTGTTCGTACAATAGAGGAAGCAAAGGCTTATAAAGATAAAGGATACCTTGTCGCAGGAGAAAGAATAGAAGATACATTTCCATTTGCCGATTGGGGAAATTCAGCATTGGAGTTTACAAGGCAAAGAGTTGAAGGAAATGAAATTGTACACTCAACAACAAATGGCACAGGTGCTATTTGTTTAAGTCAAAGCTCTAATCCACATCAAATTCTTGTAGGAGCATTTTGTAATCTTACTACTTTGGCAAATTATTTGATTAAACAAAATAAAGATGTTCAAATTTTATGTAGTGGTTGGAATAATACTTTTTCCTTAGAAGATGCAATATTTGCAGGAGCCTTAGCAGAAAAAATACTACAATCAAATAATTTTGAAAATAAGAATGATTCTACTCAGTGTGTCATAGAGTTATGGAATGCAAGCAAAGGGAATCTTCGTCAATATATGGAAAAAGCATCGCATATTCATCGTTTAAGAAAACTTAATATGGACGATGTTTTTGAATACACTTTTATGTTAGATACATGTAAAGTTGTGCCACTTTTTAAACAAAATAAAATAATAAATGTTGAACAATAACGTTAAATAAATACTAACTTTAAAAAATTAAAAAACTATGAAAAAAGTATTTTTTGCCTTAGCGGCAGTTTTGATGTTATCTTTAACATCTCAAGCACAAGTTAAATTTGGTGCAAAAGCAGGTTTAAACCTTTCAAGAGTTACTGAAGCGGTAGAAACTATGAAACCAGGATTTCACGCTGGTATTTACGCTCAAGTAAAATTACACCCAATGTTCTCTATTCAACCAGAAGTGTTGTATTCTATGCAAGGAGGAGTTGAAAAAGATGTAAATGAGATATTGAATCAAACAATATCTTCTAAAACAACTCTTACTTCACACAATGTAATTGTTCCTATTATGTTACAATTCTCTCCTATTAAAATGATTACAATAGAAGCAGGTCCTCAATTTGGATTTAATTTAGGAATGTCTTCACATAATGTAGTAACAACACAAGGCCTTGTCAATACAGAAACAGAAAGTGATTACACTTTTGAATCTGATGATTACAATATGTTTGATTTTGGCTTAGCAGCAGGATTAAAATTAAATGTTGCAAGTAATGTAAATATTTATGCAAGATATAACTTCGGTCTAACTAATATGTTTGATTTTGAAGATGACGAAACAATGAATCAAAACCTAATGTTAGGAGTAGGATTCTCATTCTAAGAAAAATAATTTTTTAAAAAAAGCTCTCGATTGTTTGTAATTGAGAGCTTTTTTATTGTTTTAAGAAATATTCTATTGACGAAAAATGAAAAAAATATTAATTTTCGTCAATAACTTTGTATCTTTGCAAAAATACTATTTCTATGATAGCAAGAAAAATATATCTTAATCAATTGATTAGTTTATGTAATCAAAATATTATAAAAGTTATAACAGGTATTCGTAGATGTGGAAAATCAACGCTTTTATCAGAATTTAAAGATTATTTAAAAACAAAAGGCGTTGAAGAAGATAATATTTTATTACTAAATTTTGAAGAAAGGGAATATAGTGATTTTGAACGATGGGAAGATGTTTATGACTATATATTAGATAAGCTTTCGGTTAAGGGAATGAAATATGTATTTTTAGATGAGGTACAAAGAATAGTATGTTTTGAAAAACTTGTAGATGCACTTTTTGTTAAAAAGGATATTGATTTATATATTACAGGCTCTAATGCTTTTCTCTTGTCAAGCGAGTTAGGGACACTTCTTTCGGGACGTTATATTACAATAAACTTACATCCTTTTTCTTTTTCTGAATATGTGTCTGCATTTGAGAATAATGCAAATACAGATAGATTGTTTAGACAATATATGAACGCATCTTGTTTTCCAGAGGCTGTTAATCTTTCTATTTCATCTCCAAATATGGTAAATACTTATTTAAAATCACTTTACGATACAGTAGTTGTAAAAGATATTGTGAAAAGGAATAATCTTAGAAAGTTTGATACGTTACAAAATATTCTTAATTTTCTTTTTGATAATATAGGTAATGTTGTATCTCCTAATAATATAACAGATGTTTTACGCAAAACTACGGGAGAAAGTATTTCCCATAATACGGTACTTAAATATTTGCGTTATTTTACAGAATCATATTTGGTTTATCCTGTAAGATTATATAATATAAAAGGTAAGCGTCTATTAGAGAGTAATTACAAATATTATATTGTAGATTTAGGATTGAAAAATATTTTAAATACAAATTCGGCTTTATCTGATTTGGGGCATAAATTAGAAAATATAGTTTACTTTGAATTGCTTAGACGAGGAGGAGATGTATATGCAGGAAAATCGGGAAAAGGAGAAGTGGATTTTGTAGTGCAAAAACATGATGGAAATAGAGAGTATTATCAGGTTGCATATACTGTTAATGACGAAAAAACTCTAAAAAGAGAATTGTCGTCATTAGAAAAAATTAAAGATTCGTACCCAAAATATCTACTTACTACTGATTTTGATAATATAAACTATAATGGAATACAAAAAATAAATATTTTGGATTGGCTTCTAACTTAATATCTTGTTTTATCTTCTTTTGATTTCCACTTTTCAAAAGGCTTTTCAGCCAAGCAGTGCTCTATTTTTTCTATCGGTAGGCTTCGGTCTTCTTCTTTAAGTGGTATTTCATCGTAAATATGTTGGTCGTCAAAACCTGCAAGTGCAGCATCTTTTCTTGTCGCAGCATAATAAATGTGTTTAATCCTTGCCCAATAGATTGCAGACAAACACATAGGACAAGGTTCGCAAGAAGAATAAATCACACACTGGCTTAATTCAAATGTATTTAAAACCTTACACGCTTCTCTTATGCAATTAACCTCCGCATGAGCCGTAGGGTCGTTGTCAAGCGTTACGCTATTTCCACAACTTGCGATAACCTTTCCATCTTTTACAATAACCGCTCCAAAAGGTCCTCCACCTCTCTCAATATTTTCAACAGCCTTTTCAATAGCTTTTTCTAAAAAGAAATTATGTTCCATTTTTTTAAGAGTTTTTCATAGTAGAAACGTTTTTTTGTTATTTTTCTTATCTTTGCACCTTTAAAAACGTAAAAAACTATGAAGAAAGCATTAACATTATTGTGTGCAGTAGGTTTCTTTTTCACTCTTTCTGCACAAAAAGTAGTAGAGAATTATTCTCTATTCTCACAAGCCCAAATTCAAATGCCGTTTATGATTGATAGTGTTGATAACAACGGAAAAACATTCAATCTTTTAACAGATTTCAAAACGCTTTCGGTAGATAAAAACAAAGCAACAAAAATCTCTGTTGATGAAAACGGATACCTTGTTTTTGATAAAGGCGAAAAAGACTATGTAGTATCGCTTGGCTTTAAAATGAAAACTAACAAAAGACAAGAAGTAGCATTTAAAGTCATAACAAACTCTGCTTTTAAGGCCAATTTTGCTCAAACAAGCAAAGAAAAAGACTCACAAGACTTAGATACAATAAACGTTTTGGCTACTTACAATCAAGGGATTTATGATATTACTTTAAATCTTTTGGTAAAAGAAAACTCTAAACTTAAAATAGAAACTGAAAGTGATGTTGAATTTGGAGATTTCTCAATGAAACAAGGCTTAGACTTAGAAACAATGCTACAAGGTCAAACAATGTATAGCGTAAGTCTTTCTCCAAATGGAAATTTCTATGTATTGAAAAGTCGCAACACAGATAACAAAGGAAAAAATCATTGGTATTGGGAACTTTATAACAAGAATCACAACTTAATATTTACCTCTAAAAACAATCATGGTATAGAATGGTTGCCAAAGAGTGAATTATTATACTACACAGAAAAGATAAATGGTGAAAACTCTTTGGTTGTGATGAATCCACAAGACCTTTCTACAAACGTTATAGCAAGAAATATACCAAGTGGAAGCATTTATTTCTTAGATAACGAACAGGCTTTCATTATAACAGTTGCCGACAAATTTGAAGGAAAGAAAAAAGACGTAGAACTATTACAATCACCAGAAGATCGTTCCGATGCAAATTGGAGAAATCGTACAAACCTTTGGCTATATCGCCTTGGTAACTCCTCACTTCAAAGACTTACTTTCTCAAATCATAGCGTTTATTTATGCGATGTTAATTCCACATCAGACAAAATTCTTTTTGCCGTTTCATACGAACGATATACTGAAAGACCTTTTGGATACAAGAAATTCTATGAAATGAACCTTAACACAATGCAAACAGAACTTATTTGCGAAGATAAATTTGCATTTGGCGTAGAATACATTGATGATGACAACCTATTGTTTACAACCTCTGCCGAAGGATTTAACTCAGTTGCAGCAAAGATTGGAAAGAAACAAATAGCAAATATGTATCACAATACATTAGTTTTGATGAACAAAAAAGATAAAAGTCTAAAACCAATCCTAAAAGACTTCAACCCATCTTTAAATTCATACGAAATAATAGGAGATAAACTCTATATGACAACAACCGACAAAGACTCTGTCAATGTTTACACCTTTAATCTAAAAACAAATGAAATCGTAAAATTAGACTTATCTTGCGATATGGTTTCCTCATTCACAATAAACAATGAAGGAACAAAAGCAATGTACATAGGCGAAAATTATAACAAACCTCAACGCCTATTCTCTTACGATTTCACAACATCAAAACAAATACTTTTCCCAAGAGAAGAAGAATATGCACAAATGGAAATAGGAGAAATGTATGATTGGGATTTTGATTACAAAAAAACAACAATAGAAGGAAGATATTATTTACCAGCAGACTTTGACTCAACAAAGAAATACCCAATGATTGTTTACTATTATGGAGGAACAACACCAACCGAAAGAAGTTTTGCTTGGCGTTACACACCATATCTTTATACAGCAAGAGGATATGTGGTTTATGTATTAAATCCATCAGGAACAATAGGCTATGGACAAGAATTTGCAGCACGCCACGTAAACGCTTGGGGAGAAAGAACAGCAGATGAAATAATAGAAGGAGTAAAACAATTCTGCAAAACACACGCCTTTGTAGATGCAACAAAGATTGGTTGTATGGGAGCAAGCTATGGAGGATTTATGACACAATACTTGCTTACAAGAACAGACATATTCACTTGCGGAATCTCTCACGCAGGAATCTCAAACATAACATCATATTGGGGAGAAGGCTATTGGGGATACTCATACTCAACAGCAGCCTCAGCACATTCATATCCATGGAATAATCCAGAACTATACACAAAACAATCACCACTATTTGCAGCAGACAAGATTAACGCAGCACTATTATTACTTCACGGCTCTTCTGATACTAATGTTCCAATAGGAGAAAGCATACAAATGTATAATGCATTGAAACTTCTTGGAAAAGACGTAGCCTTCATAAGCGTAAAAGGAGAAGATCATGGAATAGTAGATTACGAAAAACGCCTACAATGGAATAACTCGATCTACGCATGGTTTGACAAATACCTAAAAGGCGATGATTCAATGTGGGAAAGCCTTTATCCAACAAACAATTTGAACGATTAAACCACCATGAGAGAAAAATTATTAAAATATTTTCCAAACCTTAGCCAACAACAATTAGACCAATACGAACTGTTGGCTAAGGAATTCCTTTCTTGGAACGAAAAAATCAACCTTATTTCAAGAAAAGACACCGAAAACCTCTTTGAACACCATATTCTTCACTCACTTGCAATAGCAAAAGTGTGTAAATTCAAACCACAATGCGAAGTAATGGATATAGGAACAGGAGGAGGATTTCCAGGAATCCCACTTGCAATAATGTTTCCCGAAACAAAATTCTATTTAGTCGATAGCATAGGTAAGAAAATCAAAGTAGTACAAGCCCTAATAGAAACCTTAGGACTAAAAAACGTTAAAGCCGAACAAATAAGAGCCGAAAACGTAAACCAACAATTTGACTTCATAGTATCAAGAGCCGTAACCTATTTGCCCGACTTTATGCAATGGACAAAAGGCAAGATTTCAAAAATACAATACCACGACCTTGCCAACGGAGTCCTATACCTAAAAGGCGGAGACTTAACAGAAGAACTCTCAACAATAAAAAACAAAATCAAAATCTACGACATAGACAACTACTTTGAAGAAGAATTCTTTGAAACCAAAAAAGTAATCCACGTAAAATGCGTGAAATAAGAAAGAAAAAGCAGAAGTAAGAAACAACTTCTGCTTTTTTATTTCTTTAAAAACTTAAATCATACTTTAAATAATCATAAAAAAATATAAGTATTTAAAGTATATTTAAAATAATTCTTATTTTTGCAAAGAATTTAAAACATAATTAAAATAAAAATATGAAGATACCAAGTAATATATATAGTAGAGATATTTATATTGAAAGAATAAAACCTTTTATGAGAACAAACACTGTCAAGGTTATGATAGGACATAGACGTGTTGGAAAGAGTTATATTTTATTTCAACTAATGGAATTGATAAAAAATGAAGAAACAAATCCTAATATCATCTACATAAATAAAGAAGATTTAGACTTTGAGTTTATTCTTAATTACAGAGATTTGTATGACTATATAAAAGAACATTTAGTTGAAGAAAGAAAAAACTACATCTTTGTAGATGAAATACAAGAAATAGAAAATTTTCATTTGGCAATACGTTCTCTTGCATTAAATGAAAATAACGATATATACATTACAGGAAGCAATTCAGAAATTTTTTCAAGTGATTTGGCAAATGAATTAGGAGGACGATACGTTGAGTTTAGAATATATAGTTTATCTTACCTTGAATTTTTGCAATTCCATAAACTACCAAACGATGACGAATCTTTGGAAAAATACATGCGTTTTGGAGGCTTGCCATACTTGAAAAACCTTCCACTTGAAGAAAGAGTAGTAATGGAATACATAAACAGCATATATTCAACCATAGTTTTAAGAGATGTAATAAGAAGAAAAAAAATACGCAATACCATATTCCTTGAACAACTCATTCGTTTCTTAGCAAATAATGTAGGAAGTTTATTTTCTGCAAAAAGTATTAGCGATTTTCTTAAAAGCCAAAAAGTAAATATAGCCTCAAACCAAGTATCCGAATATGCCGATGCACTTTCTGATGCCTTTATTGTACATCGTTTAGGACGCTACGACATAGTAGGCAAACGACTATTTGAAAGAGGAGAAAAATATTTTTTTGAAAATATGGGTATTCGCAATGTATTAGCAGGCTACAAACCACAAGATAAGGCAAAGAGATTAGAAAATCTTGTTTGTAATCACTTAATTGTTTGTGGATATGATGTAAAAGTAGGAAGTTTATCAACAGAAGAAATAGACTTTGTTTGCACTCGCAATGGTGAAACACTTTATGTGCAAGTAGCAGTAGAATTGTCTCGCACAGAAACAATAGAACGTGAATTTGGCAACCTATTAAAGATAAAAGACAACTATCCAAAAATAGTAGTATCAGCCGAACGCTCCTTTGAAAATAGTTTTGAAGGAGTAGAACATGTGTACATCAAAGACTTTCTTTCCTCAAACCTAAAAGGAAGTATAGTTAAGTAAAATCAAAAGACAATTACTTTGAAGAAGAATTCTTTCAAACCAAAAAAGTAATCCACGTAAAATGCGTGAAATAAGAAAGAAAAAGCAGAAG